>CAYNPW010000090.1:0-8979 GCA_964399215.1 uncultured Ruminococcus sp.
GTCTTTTCGCTATGCTCTTTTTTAGAGATTGGGTTGGGGGTTTGTTTCAAACTTCTTCTCCTTCTAATAATTACGGGCGGAGATATCCGCCCGATCATATTCTAATCTCATTCCTGCAGAGACGCACTTGCGTTCTCACTTATTTTAATTCTCGGAATTCGTTCCTTGACGGTTTTTCTGTGTTCCGCCTCGGTCCTTCCGCACTTGGGACACCTATCCCCGATAATTCCCGTATAACCGCACTCAGGATCTCTGTCCACAGGGTGATTTATTGAACCATAGCCTATGCCCATTTCTTTCATATAACGTACTATCTTTTCAAATGCAGAAAGATTATTAAGCGGGTCTCCGTCAAGTTCAACGTAGCTGATATGTCCCGCATTGGTAAGCTCGTGATATGGCGCTTCGATCTGTATTTTCTCAAAAGCGCTGATATTATAATACACAGGAACGTGGAAAGAATTGGTATAATAATCTCTATCCGTGACTCCCGCAATAGAACCGTAACGTTCTCTGTCCATTTTGACAAATCTGCCTGAAAGTCCTTCGGCGGGAGTTGCAAGTAGTGAGAAATTAAGACCCGTTCTTGCAGTTTCGTCCTCCATTCGCTGTCTCATATGGGAGATGATTTTCAGACCAAGCTCCCGTGACTGTTCATCCTCACCGTGGTGCTTTCCTGTAAGGATTTTAAGACACTCGGCAAGTCCGATAAAGCCCACAGACAAAGTGCCGTGCTTTAATACCTCCCCTACCGTATCGTCAGCGGACAGCTTTTCCGAATCGAGCCATACACCCTGTCCCATAAGGAAAGGATAATTCTTTACCAGCTTTTGTGACTGAATTTTAAAGCGGTGCAGAAGCTGATCTACACACAGATCGAGCATTTCATCAAGGCTTCTGAAAAATTCGTCTATATCGTAACGTGCTTTAATACCAAGTCTCGGAAGATTTATCGTAGTAAAGCTGAGATTACCTCTGCCGGTAACGATCTGTCTGTCGGGATCGTAAGCGTTTCCGATAACTCTTGTACGGCAGCCCATATATGCGATCTCAGTATTTGGATCTCCCTCCTTATAATACTGAAGATTAAACGGTGCGTCTATAAACGAGAAATTCGGAAAAAGTCTCTTTGCGGACACACGGCAGGCAAGCTTGAATAAATCGTAGTTAGGGTCATTAGGGTTGAAATTAACACCCTCCTTTACCTTAAAAATATGAATGGGGAAAATAGGCGTTTCACCGTTGCCAAGTCCAGCCTCCTCCGCAAGAAGAATATTTTTGATTACCATTCTGCCTTCGATAGAGGTATCGATGCCATAATTAATGGAGCTGAAAGGAGTCTGCGCCCCTGCCCTTGAATTCATTGTATTAAGGTTATGTATAAGCGCCTCCATAGCCTGATATGTAGCCTTATCAGTCTCACGCACTGAGGTCTTATATGCAAAGGTCTGAATCTTTTTGATGACCTTTGCGTCTGCATAGGCGGATAAAAGCTGCGCTTCCTCTTCCTGATAGCCGTTATCATTGGACAAAGTAGGAGTAAGTCCTCTTTTGTCAAGAAACTCTGCACAGCGTTTTGCTAAATCCGGATTTTCCGGAACATCAGCAAGTAAAGTAAGACCTCTGCGTATATTATCACGGTAACGGTGACGAAATGTCTTTTTAACACCCTCCGCCATATCGTAATCAAACTTAGGTATGGACTGACCTCCGTGCTGATCGTTCTGATTTGACTGAATGGCAATGCAGGCAAGAGCAGCATAGCTTGAAATTTCATTGGGAGTTCTCAAATAACCGTGACCAGTGGAAAAACCTCCGTTAAACAGCTTAGTCAGATCTATCTGAGTACAAGTTGTGGTGAGAGTATAGAAATCCATATCATGAATATGAATATCGCCCTCAGAGTGTGCTGCTGCGTGTTCAGGCTCAAGAACGTACATTTCATAAAATTCCTTTGCGCCAACGGAGCCGTATTTAAGCATCGTGCCCATTGCCGTATCACCGTCAATGTTAGCATTTTCACGCTTTAAGTCACTGTCGCTTGCAGACTTGAACGTAAGATCCTCATACACCTTCATAAGACGGGTGTCCATTTCCCTTGCCCTTGTCCTCTCGGAACGGTATAGAATATATGACTTTGCAGTAGCGGCGTGACCCTCCTCTATAAGAACTTTTTCAACACAGTCCTGAATCTGCTCTACAGTAGGTGTAGTAGTTCCCATAGCCATAAGCAGATCAACTACTTTTCCTGAAAGCTCCAGAGCGGTTTCATAATCGCTGCCGCCTACCGCTTCGGCAGCTTTATATATCGCATTTGCTATTTTCTCAATATTGAATGTCACGGTTCTGCCGTCACGCTTTTTGATTTTTATAATCATTATTTCTTCTCCTCCCGAATAAACTATACCACATCTTGTATAAAGCGCTATCTAAAGTTTAGTATATAGTATAAACGTCATAAAGTCAAGGGGCTATCCGCCAAAAACCGACTTTAGCTTTTGTACAGCTTGCACAAAGCAAAAAGCAGCATTTTTTATAATGATATCAAAATGGTTACAGTTTTGTATGACTTATTTTTTTATAATAAGCCAAAATAATATAAAGTAATTATACTTGACATACATAAGTGTCTGATTTTGACGGAAATTTGATAATGAATCAGGTCAAATTTTCTGTTTAAGTCGATCAATAATATATTACAGAATGTAATTTCGGTAAATTGACAAGCAATAAAACTTGATATAGCTTTAACGCTAAAAAATCCGTTCTGAACGAACGGATAAACAAAAATTCAAATAATTTTTATTTAATGTATAATAAATCATTCATTTTCCGATGAACTTTCAAATGTATAATCGTGAGTAACTATGGACGTACCGTATTCTTCCTCAAGAACATCTTCAAGCGACGTATTGAGCATATAGGCACAGAACGACACCAGCAGTATAAAAAAACCCAGTATCAGGGCAATATCAAGTCTGAAACTTTTTTTCTTTTTGGATTTCTTCTCTTCAATCATTTTTATAAGCTCCCATGGTTATTTGTCATAATAATATAATTATACTATATCAGAATAATTATTTCAAGTCTTTTTTTTTAATTTCTTCGGATATACAAAATTACAGGTGATTTTTTCTATATTTCTACGAATTATCTATTGCAAAAATTGCCGTTTTGGTATATAATAATATAGTATAAATAATTTCAGAAACGAGGTTACGTTATGTGTGGATTTGTAGGCTTTACAAATAAAATCAACGACGCTTCGATCGTGCTTGGCAGTATGATGGACCGAATTAAGCACAGAGGACCTGACTCTGACGGAAAGTATGTTGACGAACAGATCGCAATGGGCTTCCGCCGTCTGTCTATCATAGACCTCTCCGACGTTGGCAGTCAGCCGATTTTTAATGAGGATAAATCAATGGTGCTTACCTTTAACGGTGAGATCTACAATTTTAAGGACTTGAGAGATGAACTTATCAAGGCTGGTCATGAGTTTTACACTAAAACCGACTCGGAAGTGCTTATTCACGGCTACGAGGAATGGGGAGAAGGACTGCTAAATCGCTTGAGAGGCATGTTCGCTTTTATAATCTTTGACAAGAAAAAGAACGAGATTTTCGGCGCTAGAGACTTTTTTGGTATCAAGCCTCTTTATTACGCTCAAATGGGAGATACGCTTATGTGGGGATCGGAGATAAAAAGCTTTCTCGATCACCCTCATTTCAAGAAAGAGCTTAACACAGATGTACTTGAAAGTTATCTCACGTTCCAGTACTCCCCTACTGCGGAGACTTTTTTCAAAGGCGTTTACAAGCTTCCGGCTGCTCATTGCTTTACATACAAGGACGGTAAACTTGATGTAAGGAGATACTGGGAGGTCAAGTTTAACGTTGACGAAGGTCCTGACCTTGAAGAATGGGTAAGCAGAATTTCAGATACCTTTAAAAATTCTGTGGAGGTTCACAAGTTTGCGGACGTAGAGGTCGGCTCTTTCCTTTCAAGCGGAGTTGACTCCAGCTATGTTGCGGCTGTTGCGGATGTTGACAAGACCTTTACTGTAGGCTTCGGCGAGGACGAAAAGTACAATGAGATAGGCTATGCCAAGGAATTTTCAAAGTATATAGGCAAGGATAATTTCTCAAAGGTCATCACACCTGAGGAATACTGGGATAATCTTTCTAAGATACAGTATCATATGGACGAACCGCTTGCAGACCCTGCGGCTATTGCGCTGTTTTTCGTTTGTCAGCTTGCTTCACAGCAGGTAAAGGCAGTACTTTCCGGTGAAGGCGCAGACGAGATCTTCGGCGGATACAATATTTATCACAATCCTGCGGACATGGCTTCTTATTTTAAGATTCCACGTCCTGTCAGAAAGGCTGTAGGCGCGGTTGCTGAAAAGCTCCCGCACAAGCATGGAATAAACTATCTTATCAGAGGTTCAAAGGACTTGGACGAGAGATTTATAGGCAATGCTTACATGTTCTCCGAAAAGGAACGTAAAGCTCTTTTGAAAATCAAGACAAACGCTCCTGACGCTATGGAGATCACTAAGCCGTTTTATGATAAAGTCCGAGATCAGGATCAGGTTACTCAAATGCAGTATCTTGACCTGCACCTTTGGATGACAGGCGATATTTTGCTTAAAGCGGACAAAATGTCAATGGCTCATTCGCTGGAGCTGAGAGTGCCGTTCCTTGACAAAGAGGTCATGGCGCTTGCGGAAAAGATTCCCGCAAAGCACAGAGTTACTCCAGAAAACACCAAGTATGCTATGAGAATTGCGGCTTTGAAGGCGTGTCCTCCGCAGACTGCAAACAAGAAAAAGCTTGGTTTCCCTGTGCCGATCAGAGTGTGGCTCAAGGAGGATAAGTACTACAATATCGTAAAGGAGAAGTTTACTTCTACCGAGGCTGAGCAGTACTTCAACACAGATATTCTCGTGGGACTGCTTGACGATCACAGAGCGGGCAAGTACGACTACTCCAGAAAGATATGGACGGTTTTCTCGTTCCTTGTCTGGTATGATGTCTACTTTAAAGAAAAGGTATAAATATTAACAAATAAAATTTCAGGCTCACAAAACGCATAAATTTTGTGAGCCGTATTTGTTCTAAAATGAATTCGGATATTCTGCAACGTCCAATAAATTCATTGGATATGGTAAAGGCATTTTTCCAAGTATGTTCTATAATTTTATGTATAGAAATATAAAATTATACTATATGGTATTTTTCTTTTTCCACAAGTACGCCTTGCCCGTCGTCGATCCTGATCACCGACTGGTTATTTTTAATTTCATAGTATCTTGCCCGTTCCTCAAAACGTTCAAATACATTGAGAAATCTGTGATAATGTGGAAGAATTTCGATATTTACAATACCCAGTCCCGTGAAATCCCTCAAACCAACTTCTTCGTTCATTTCGGGAGAATATTCTGCGATAAGATCAATATTCTGCTGTAATACAAGCGAACCTGCGCTTATTCCTACCAAAAACTTTTCTTTGCTTACTAAGTTCAGTATTTTCACAGACTTTGAATTTCTTATTGAATTAAGCAGATAAAAAGGATTACCGCCGATAATTTCAACCAAATCATATTGCAGTAGCTTACACGGTTCGTCGGTATCAAAGTCGAAAAAATCGACTGACAAGCCCAAATAATCCAGTTCTTCAGAAAGTCTCGGTATATTCCGATCCCTCTCTTTATATCCGACAGATGCGGTAGTAACCATAACAGCAGATCTCATATTTGTGCTGTATTCCGAAACACAGTTAAGTAAATTCTGCGAAGAAAGACCGTTTGAAGTAAGTAAAATCATTGTTATAATCTCCATTCTAACAAAAGCGTAGTATATAGAGCTTACTTGATATTTAAAAGCAGACTTGAATTCCAATCAAATATTTTTAATTACATCGTCATAATTAAATTTATAAACAATATCAAAATCATAATTATTGTTTATATGTATTGAAAATAATTCTTCATCAAAGGTAACACTATACTCGTCTTTTGCATCGCTTTGAAAGCTTTGGGCAAACAATGAAATTTGCCTGCCGTCGCAATAAAACTCAATCCCAATACGTAATATATCATTTGCATTATCCAAGTCTGTAATATTTCTGACTTTTACTGAGATATGGTGATTTTTGTATTCATATGTTTCAGAAGTATATAATATTTTATCAGAATACTTAGGCGTTGTATTTGCTTCTATTATAAGACCAATGATTATAACAATGATTATAACAATCAAAAAAAGTTAATTATCAATAAAGCAACTATGGTGCTGCCACATAGCATTTTTTTATTTTATTCATAAGTTTATCCTAAATGTTTTATTTTTTATGCTGTTTTTACTTATTACTTACTCAGCCGTCTCCATAAGCTCGACTGCTTTCATCAGAATAGCGCATTCAAGTCTCTTTTTCTGAATTTGACAGGACAGCTTGTGCGCATTGTGAATGTCTCCTGCGTAGATGTAATTATTTGCATTACAGCCGCCGCTGCAATAGAACTTCGCCCAGCACTTTTTGCACTCGGGCTTAGTATAAACATGGGCGTGAGCAAAATCATTCTTCATATCAAGATCGAATGTACCCTCGTGGAGATTTCCCATTTTGTAGTCCTCAATACCAACAAACTGATGACATGGGTAAATATCTCCGTCGGGAGTGATAGCCACATACTCATTGCCGCAGCCGCAGCCCCTAAGTCTCTTGATAGCGCAGGGACCTTGGTCAAGATCAAGCATAAAGTGAAAGAAATTAATGAATTTTCCGCTATCTCTGATTTTCGCGATCTTTTCCGAAAGGATTTCGTACTCTTTAAAGATTTTAGGAAGATCAGCCTCGGTAATAGCATAAGGTTCTGCACTGTCCGCCATAACAGGCTCAACAGATATCTGTTCAAAGCCCAGATCGTAGAGGTGCATAATATCCTCAGAAAAATCAAGATTATACTTAGTGTATGTACCGCGGACATACCAATCCTTATCCTTGGAACGCTTGTCTACAAGACGCTTAAAATTCTTTGTAATAAGATCATAGCAGCCTGAACCGTCAACCCTTACTCTCATTCTGTCATTGACTTCCTTTCTTCCGTCAATGGACAAAACTACATTGTACATTTCCTTATTGATGAAATCTATCATATCGTCCGTAAGATGTACTCCGTTAGTTGTGATGGTAAATCTGAATTTCTTGCTGCATTCATCTTCTCTGGAACGCGCATATTCGACTATCTGTCTTACAACGCCGAAATTCATGGACGGTTCACCACCGAAGAAATCCAGTTCGAGAAAATACCTGTCCCCTGACTTTTCTATGAGAAAATCAATAGCCTTTTTTCCCGTTTCAAAATCCATGAGCCTTCTGCCCTGACCGAAATCTCCCGTAGAAGCGAAGCAGTATTTACATCTGAGATTGCAGTCATGCGCAATATGCAAACACATTGCTTTTACAGGAGAAGCGACCGCAGACAGCGCAAATTTCTCATAATCGTCCTCAGAGAAAAGAATTTTATCATTGTAAAGAGAAACTATTTCATCATAGCACTCATTGATATCCTCAGTATCGTATGACTTTGCAAGCTTTTTCACAACGTTCTCGGGACATACCTCTGCAAAAGGAGGTTCAACGTTATCAAGCAGATCATAGGTCAGATCGTCCACAACATGAACTCCTCCGCTGTTCACGTCCAACAGAACATTATAGCCCGCAAGCTTGAATTTATGTATCATTTTAAACACCCTCACTAAAGAAAATCATACAAAAATAAAGGGACATAAAAATGCCCCTTTATGCTGATAAGCCAGCTAATATTAAGCTTCTCTCTCGCACTTCTGGTTAGCAACAGTACATGAAGTCTTGCATGCTGACTGACATGACGCCTGACACTTGCCGCAGCCGCCCTTAGCAGCAGTTTTCTTGAGATTAGCCTTGTTAATAGTCTTGATGTGTTTCATAACTAATACCTCCGATAAATAAGTTACCTATATTATAGCACATCTGACATATATTTTTATGAATGTACAATTAACGCAGTATAAAAATTTATACAACAATGTCATTTGATGTAATGATCAGGAGCTTTTTGAATTCACGCCAACTACGCCTCCTACAGCGGCGCATATAAGAGTAACTACAAGCTTAGCGGACGCAGGAAAACTCTCTACAGTTTTGGAGAAAAAAGCGCCTAAAAACAGTATTATCAGAAAAATGAAAACCCCGCAAAGAGCCCCCATAAGGAGACCGTTATGCTTTCTCCTCTTGCCGCTGATATACCCTCCCACATAAGCTCCTACAGCAAGGGCTATAGTAGACATAACTGACAGAGTGAAATCCTTAGCGTCTATTTTGGAAATAAGAAAAGCAAAGATAAGGAGAATTACCGCAACAACTCCTAGTGCGGCAAATGCTGACAGCAAAGGCGCGGTAAAGGCTGTAATACGTCGGTTCTTGATTATACTGCGTGCTCTCATATTATGACCTCCCGAAAATGATCTGACTACTACATTATATTTCCGACCAGGGTCAAATATGCATAACACAAAAATAACCTGCCGAATGCCAGCAGGTTATATATTTACTTAATTATCGCCGTCATGAACAGTTTCATTCTTTGCGATAGCCCACTTCTTAACACGGATCTTACTTCTGTCTCCTCCTGTTTCAATCACAACGGTATCCTCCTTTATCTGGAACACGATACCAACAATTCCTCCGTTTGTAACAACCTCGTCGCCGATTTCAAGATTATCTCTCATTTGAGCATCCTTCTTATCCTGCTTTTTCTGAGGACGTATAATAAAGAAATAGAAAAATACAATAATAAGAATAAGCGGAATAAATGTAGCCGCAAGAGAAGCAGTCGAAGCCTGTCCCGACGAAGAAAGGACAGTGATATAAGCAGATAAATTCATTTATAACCATACCTTTCTGCGAAAGGCACCAACAAGGAATAAAACGGTC
>CAYNPW010000091.1:0-8940 GCA_964399215.1 uncultured Ruminococcus sp.
CCGGTGTGGAATGTCTCGTCTTTGCTATCCATGGATAAACCTTCTTTCCGGGAAGATGTCCGCCCTCGCCCGGCTTTGCGCCCTGAGCCATTTTTATCTGTATCTCTCTTGCAGAGGTCAGGTATCTTGACGTTACGCCGAAACGTCCTGACGCCACCTGCTTGATAGCCGAGCATTTGTCCTCTTTTTCTCCTCTGGTGAGAAGTCTTTCAAGGCTTTCGCCGCCCTCGCCGGAGTTGGACTTTCCGTGCAGTCTGTTCATGGCGACAGCAAGCGTCTCGTGTGCCTCCTGAGAGATAGAGCCGTAAGACATTGCGCCTGTTTTAAATCGTCTTACAATGCTGTCAACGCTCTCAACTTCCTCCAGCGGAACGGGAGCTTCAGCGAAATTGAAGTCCATGAGTCCCCTGATATTAACAGGGTCCATTTCCTCTGATATAAGCCTTGAATACTCCTTGTAAACCTCATATTCGCCTGTTCTTGCAGCTTTCTGGAGCAGATAGATAGTCTGAGGATTATACAGATGCTCCTCCTTGCCGCTTCTGAACTTGTGACTTCCTCTGGACTCGAGATCTGTTCTCGTTTCAAGTCCCAGCGGATCAAATGCCGCAGTATGAAGTTTGTCGACGTTATTTTCAATATCCTTTATAGTAATACCGCCTATCCTGCTGACAGTACCTGTGAAATATTTTTCAATAACGTCCCCTCCGATACCGATAGCCTCGAATATTTGCGAGCCCTGATAGGACTGAATCGTCGAAATACCCATTTTTGAAGCAATTTTTACAATGCCGTGGAGAACTGCGCTGTTGTAGTCGTCCACTGCAGCATAATAATCCTTGTCAAGCAGATCGTCTCCGATAAGCTCGTGGATAGTCTCCTGCGCAAGATAAGGGTTGATAGCGGAAGCTCCGTAACCCAGCAGAGTAGCAAAATGATGAACCTCTCTCGGCTCTCCGCTTTCAAGAATCACAGCAACGGAGGTCCTCTTTTTGGTTACAACAAGGTGCTGGTGAAGAGCGGAGACAGCCAGCAGAGAAGGAATAGCAAGGTGGTTCTCGTCCACGCCTCTGTCTGAAAGGATAAGGATATTAGCTCCGTCGCTGAACGCCTTGTCGGCTTCAATGAACAGTCTGTTCACTGCCTTTGCAAGCCTTGTGTTCTTATAATATAGTATAGGAATGACCGCAACCTTAAAGCCGGGCTTGTTCATATTCTTGATCTTGAGAATATCCGTGGAGGTAAGTATAGGATTGTGTACCTTCATTACCTTGCAGTTCTCGGGCTTTTCCTCAAGAATGTTTCCCTCGTTGCCTATATATATGGTAGAGGAGGTGACTATCTCCTCTCTGATAGCGTCAATAGGAGGATTAGTTACCTGAGCGAAAAGCTGCTTGAAATAGTTGAAAAGCGGCTGAGGTTCCTTGGAAAGTACAGGAATAGGGCTGTCTGTGCCCATAGCCGAAATGGACTCAGAGCCGTTCTTTGCCATGGGAAGTATAGACGTCATGACCTCCTCGTAGGTGTAACCGAATGCCTTCTGCAATTTCTGTCTCTGTTCGTAGGAATGCTCCTCTACTTTAGCGTTTGGAATCTTCAGATCTCTAAGACAGACAAGATTGCTGTCGAGCCATTCTCCGTATGGCTGTTTGGACGCATACTGCTCTTTCAATTCATCGTCGTCGATAAGTCTGCCCTGAACCGTGTCAACCAACAGCATTTTACCGGGACGAAGTCTTTCCTTAGCTACGATCTTTGCAGGATCTATAGGCAGAGCGCCTACCTCTGAGGAAAGAATAAGGTTTCCGTCGTCTGTTATATAGTATCTTGACGGTCTTAGACCGTTTCTGTCAAGAACCGCGCCCATGATATCTCCGTCGGAAAACAGAATTGACGCAGGACCGTCCCAAGGCTCCATCATAGTAGCGTAATACTGATAGAAGTCCTTTTTCTTCTGGCTCATTGTGCCGTTGTTGTCCCAAGGCTCGGGAATGGTTATCATAACCGCCAGAGGAAGATCCATACCGCTCATTACAAGGAATTCCAGCGTGTTATCCAGCATAGCGGAATCGGAGCCCTCTGTATTTACAACAGGGATGACCTTGTCCAGATCGCCCTTTAAATGCTCCGATTTCATTGTTTCCTCGCGGGCGAGCATTTTATCAGCGTTGCCTCTGATAGTGTTTATCTCACCGTTGTGTACCATCATTCTGTTCGGATGCGCTCTTTGCCAGCTTGGATTTGTGTTGGTAGAAAATCTTGAATGCACCATAGCGATAGCAGATTCGTAATCGGGGTCCTGCAAATCAAGGAAAAAGCTCCTTAGATCTCCTACAAGAAACATACCTTTATATACAATGGTTCTGCTTGAAAGAGAAACCACATATGTATCTTCGTTGGACTGCTCGAAAACGCGTCTTGCAACGTAAAGCTTTCTGTCAAAATCAAGACCTTTCTTTACTCCCTTTGGTCTTTTGATAAAGCACTGCATGATCGCAGGCATACACTCGACTGCTCTGTGTCCCAGTACCTCGGGCTTTGAGGGAACGTTTCTCCAGCCTAAGATCTGGAGTCCCTCTTTTGAGGCGATGATCTCAAACATCTTCTTAGCCTGATTTCTTGCCAGCTCGTTCTGCGGGAAGAAGAACATACCTACCGCATAATCTCTCTCCGAAGTGAGATTTATCCCCATTTCAGCGGCGGTTTTCTTGAAGAACTTATGAGAGATCTGAAGCAGGATACCTACGCCGTCACCCGTCTTTCCCTCGGCGTCCTTACCTGCTCTGTGTTCAAGCGTCTCAACGATAGTCAGCGCATTTGCAACTGTATCGTGGGATTTAACGCCCTTAATGTTTACAACTGCTCCGATACCGCAGTTGTCATGCTCGAACTTTGGAGAATACAGACCCTTGCGGCCCTGTGTAACCTCTGTCTGTCCCATTTGTGATCACCCTTTCCTGCCCGTCGCAAACGACGCGCATATAAGTTTTATAGAATATTGGAAATGACTGTACATAATATATGATAGAATTCAGCCCAGCATTTGCAGGAATAGATCCGCTCAATTTCAAAAGAAATTTACAAATAAAAATCCTGCAAATCGGAAATTCAGGAAAATCAAGGATATATTACCGAAAATTGCGTAAAATCTCAGAAATCAGTATTCTTAACAGCTTAATCATTATAACACACTGTAAGAAAAAATGCAAGATTTAACTATAAATCCTGCATAAATTATTTTCAAATTAATTTTTAATTATATAAATCGTATAACATAATAACGGTGCGCGTTTCGTAAGGTATATTATCCGTTTATTTTCTTTATAACACTTTTAACTGCCGATTTTAAGGGGTTTTCCGCAGGCTTATAAAAATGCTGGTAGTCTTTTGAGCTTTTCCACTCTCCGCCCCATAGCCAGCCGTGTTTTTTGAAAATTTTGTAGCATTGATCGTTACAGTCAATTTTATGCAAAAATGCAAGTTGGCGGTCGCAATATTGCAAAGCATTGGCAGGCATAACTTTTTCTCCCACAATATATGGATTAATCAGGGGATTGATGTCTACTGCTCTTCCCAAAGCATGTAGTGACAGCGTGTCGGTGTCCGCAACAACACGGTAGTTGAAAGCGGATGAGTTATTATCCGCCATAGATTTTTCGTCATCGCCGCCGTAATGATCGCACAGCCTTATTTTTTCTATTTCGTATTCAGCTTCAAAAAGCTCTTCAAAAATGCACAACACTTCTTCTGCGAGTTTTCGGGAAACTATCAGTTCTCCCTCTGAAATGCCGTGACTGAAATCATAATGCATGACTCTGATATAGGACAGGTCTTCAAAGCCTATGTGCGGATTATCACGGTAAGTTCTGCCTGTCATAAATTTGCGCGTCTCATCAGGTATGAGTGATATTGAAAATCCCTGCCGGTGATTTTTATACATTATAAAACTCCTTTACATGGTATGGTAGACTTATTGCTCCGGTATTTTAGTCCCGTTTAATTGTACAATATTATGCCGACGGTGTCAAGAATATGTGAACAGATCAAGAAATCGCTGCAATTATGTATGATTTCTATGTTCTGTTTTTTGAGCTTGATTAAAGGATAATAATTTAACAATCACAAAAAAAGACAGTAAAATTTGGCTATTATATGCATTGAAAAAGATGACACGATATTGTATAATACCATAAGAATTGCATTTTTTTAGAATAAGTTTTAACTTCCTAATCAAAAAGAAAGTGAATGTATGAATAATATAAAAAAGATAATTGAAATAAATTTTGCGCATTTTGACGATATAAGTCAGAAAAAGCTGTATCAGACAGGCGCTCTAGGCTGCCTGATCGGGCATATCATATATGTGGTAATGTTTCATCTTATGGACGTTACGATCATGGAGCGATATAACTATTTCAGTATTGTTTTCTATGTGTGCCTGCTGTTTTTCATTAGCAGGTCAGAGCGCAATATGGATAAATTTATTTACTATGCGCTTGCAGAAATAGTAGTTCACGCCTGCCTGGGTATTTACTGTACCGGCTGGGGCAAGGGCTTTGCAATGTTTATGCTGTTTGTGATGCCTATACCTTTCTATGTTCCTTTGAAGAAATGGCTGCTGCCTTATTTGCTCAGCTTTGTGGATATGGTGATTTTTGTCATAATGAAGCTGTTTATGACAGGAAGAGACGGAATATATAACCTTGAAAGCGATATGCTTGAAAATACGATATATATGATAAATATGCTGTTCGGATTTATAATCATACTCTATATTTCATCGATCTATATGTTCGGCAAGGAGATCACAAATTATAAAATAACGGCAAAAAACGAAAGTCTCCAGAAGCTTGCGTCGGTAGATCCGCTCACTCAGTTGTTTAACCGGCGCGCAATGATGGATTTTCTGAAAATGATACAGAATGCCAGCGCAAATTCAGGAAAAAGTTATGTTATCGGTCTTGGAGATGTCGATGACTTTAAGCATATTAACGATACTTATGGACACAACACAGGTGACGAGGTTCTCAGGCGCGCGTCAAAGATAATGGCTGAATGTGTTCCGTCGGAGGGCTATATCTGCCGCTGGGGAGGAGAGGAATTCCTGTTCGCTGTACCGTCATCAGATTGCTCCGAAGGAGCAGGATTTGCCAATGAGATACGTACAAGACTGGGAAACGAGATATTTCACACCGATAAAGGAGATTTCAGCGTGACATTAACAATGGGTGTTTGCGAGGTTTCCGCAGGGGAGGACTTTGAACATTTTATTACTGTGGCGGATAACAGGCTTTACAAGGGTAAGAAAAACGGTAAAAACTGCGTAGTAGCAGAGGACTGATAAAAGTGCGGGAAAATCTGAAAGTATAAATAAATCAAGAGCGAATGTCTTGTGCGTTCGCTCTTGATAATTTTATGCCGCAGCAGCGGTTTGTGGATATGATTTAGAAGAGCTTTCAGAGAAACGGGACTCGAAATGTGTCAGACTGTTTTACTGAAAAAATTGTATAAATGTTTTACTGAAAAAATTGTATAAAATACTTGATTTTTTTGCTAAGATAATATATAATAATATTAGCTGTTAATTTTGTAACAGCTTGTAATGTAAACAATCGGGTTATCCGAAATATTTTATGAGAGGATGTCTTTAAAATGGCAGGTTTAAACAAGATCACTGTTGACGACATTAATGTAAAGGGCAAAAAGGTCCTCGTAAGAGTTGACTTTAACGTGCCTCTGAAGGACGGCGTTATCACTAACGATAACAGAATTACAGCGGCTCTTCCCACAATTAAAAAGCTTATTGCTGACGGCGGTAAGGTAGTTCTTTGCTCGCATCTCGGCAAGCCTAAGAACGGTCCCGAGGCTAAGTTCTCGCTTGCTCCCGCTGCTGCAAGACTTCAGGAACTTCTTCCTGAAACAAAGGTTACTTTCGCTGCTGACGATACAGTTGTAGGAGACAATGCTAAGGCTGCCGTTGCTGCTATGGCTGACGGCGATATTGTTGTTCTTGAGAACACAAGATTCAGGGGAGCAGACGAAACAAAGAACGGCGAAAGCCTTGCCAAGGAGCTGGGCGAGCTGGTTGACGGCGAAGTATTCGTAATGGACGCTTTCGGTTCCGCACACAGAGCTCACGCTTCAACAGCCGGCGTTACAAAGTTCGTTAAGGAGACAGCAGTAGGCTATCTTATGCAGAAGGAGATCAACTACCTTGGAAATGCAGTTGAAACTCCTGTAAGACCTTTCGTGGCTATTCTCGGCGGAGCAAAGGTTGCGGACAAGCTCAATGTTATCTCAAACCTTCTCGATAAGTGCGACACGCTTATTATCGGCGGCGGTATGGCATATACATTCCTCAAGGCACAGGGCAAGGAAGTTGGTCTTTCACTGGTTGACGACACTAAGCTTGACTACTGCAAGGAAATGATGGAAAAGGCTGAAAAGCTCGGCAAAAAACTTCTTCTGCCTATAGATACAACGGTTGCGGCAGGTTTCCCGGATCCTATCGACGCTCCCATTGACGTGGAGGTTGTAAAATCCGATGCAATTCCGGCAGATAAGGAAGGTCTTGATATCGGTACAGAAACACAAGCCCTTTTCGGAGAGGCTGTTAAGTCTGCCAAGACAGTTGTATGGAACGGTCCTATGGGAGTATTTGAGAATCCAACGCTTGCTGCCGGTACTATTGCAGTTGCAAAGGCACTCGCTGAGACAGACGCTACAACGATCATCGGCGGAGGCGATTCTGCTGCGGCTGTTATCCAGCTTGGCTTTGCCGACAAGATGAGCCACATTTCAACAGGCGGCGGAGCTTCGCTTGAGTACCTCGAGGGTAAGGTTCTTCCCGGTATTGATGTTATTGCTGACAAGTAATTATAAATTCCAGAAAAGGCAGGCTGTATTTTCGCCTGCCTTTTGACTTATTATAGTTTTACGCATATGATATTATTTTCGGAAAGAGAAAAACTTATGAGCGGTCAAAAGGAGTTTAATATACACAATTATTCTGCGAACGTGTAAATTAAGACGATCAGTGCGAGGTGATAAAATGACACATCTGATACAAATACTTGCTGAGGACAGCGTAAACAATACATTTTCGGGAGTCCTGCATAGCTGGCAGGGTATTATCGGCATAATTATGGCTGTCACGGGACTGCTGATAATTTACTTCGGAATAAAGGTATACAGAGGATATAAATTTCTGCCTGAACACGGGCAGAACATTCCCAGGGAGGACAATTTCCTGCCGCTGAAAGCAAAAGTCCTGCAAAGGAAAAAGACGAAAATGCCCTCGTTTAACGGCGGAGAAGCTACAGAGTTCGTTGAGTGGAAGATCGGATATGAGGTAGACGGCGAGAAGTACACTCAGATGATACCCGATGACGGATACGAAAAGGGACAGTTTCTTGATATAAAGTACAATCCCGACGCCCCCGAGGAATATTATCTCGATAACGGTTCGGCGGCAGTCGAAACCAATGATGAAGAACAGGCGGAGGAAAGCGACAGAAATGCCATGGGTATCCTGTTTGCGGGAATAGGCCTGCTGATCGGTGTTATAGGCGTTATACTTGCGTTTTGATACTTGTAATTAACAGAGATTAATATATGAATTTTCGGCAAATTCCTTTCTTTGCGGTCGGAATTGTCGTTGACAAAGCTTGTATATTGTTGTATAATAAAAAGGTAGGTGAACTGTATGAAAGTGGCTATTCTTTCTATTGATCCCTCGCTGTTTTTGGCTTCAGGAACATTATGGATCTTTATGCTTATTGTGGCGGTCGTTTGTTTAGTGTCCGCTTATCGCACTAAAGATAAAATAAAAGTTGTTATCGGTAAGGACGTCAACTGGGTAAGACTGACTGCACAGTCAGTGGGTGAAGTTGATATGAATGAGGGCAAAGCTACCGTTATCCGCTATATGGTCGGTAATATTACATATGAAAAAGAGGTATGCTTTACTGAACATAAAGAAATCGATATATTTTACAATAAGGCAAATCCGTCTAAAATTATTCCTGCCGGATTGGAAAATGAGTTGCGGCGGCGATTGGTATCATTGATTATAACAGCAGTCATTTTGATTTTATTGGCGTTTGCACAGCTTACGGCGGTTTCGTATTTGTATGGTCAGGCTATGGAGAATATGTGTCCCACAGACGAATCGTCATTTGCAAGTATGTTTATCCAAATTAATTTAATATAAAGGAGTTTTTTACTATGAAAAAATCTGTAAGAAAGGCAATTATTGCCGGAAACTGGAAAATGAACAAGACAAGACCTGAGGCTAAGGAGCTTCTGGAGGCTATCAAGCCGCTGGTAGCTAACGCTGACGGCAAGATAGAGGTCATTGCCTGCGTGCCTTTCACAAATCTTGAGACTGCCGTTAACGCAACAGCAGGTTCAAACGTTAAGATCGGCGCAGAGAATGTACACTTTGAAAAGAGCGGAGCATTCACAGGTGAGATCTCCGCCGATATGCTGGTTGAGGTAGGCGTTGAGTACGTTGTTATCGGACATTCCGAGAGAAGACAGTATTTCGGCGAGACTGACGAGACAGTCAACAAGAGAACAAAGGCAGCTCTTGCCGCAGGTCTTAAGCCTATCGTTTGTGTAGGCGAGCTTCTTTGGGAGCGTGAGTGCGACATCACAGAGGAGGTTATCGCAAGACAGATCAAGCTTGACCTCTTTGACGTTTCCGCAGAGGACGTTAAGAAGACTGTTATCGCATACGAGCCTGTATGGGCAATCGGCACAGGCAAGACTGCAACGGCAGATCAGGCTGAGGAGGTTTGCGCTTTCATCAGAGCAACTCTTGCTAAGATCTACGACGAGGAGACAGCGCAGGCTGTTACAATCCAGTACGGCGGTTCAATGAACGCTAAGAACTGCGCTGAACTGCTTTCCAAGGAAAACGTAGACGGCGGACTTATC
>CAYNPW010000092.1:0-8819 GCA_964399215.1 uncultured Ruminococcus sp.
CTACAATATCTTAAATTCGGAGGTTCAGAGAGTGTTTGAAAATACTGAAAATTCGGCAATAGATTATATAATGAGCTTTTCCCGATCGGGTAAGCCTGTAAAGGATCTTTCACGCATAAAACGGCTGCTCGCAGCAGTTGGAGATCCACAGGATAAGCTGAAATTTGTACACATTGCGGGGACAAACGGCAAAGGCTCCATGGCTCAGATGTTCAGCGGGATATTTATCGCAGCAGGACTTAAAACAGGTCTTTTTACTTCGCCATATATGATAGAATATTCCGACAGAATTCAGGTGAACGGTGAAAATATCAGTCCCGAAAGTCTGTCTGAAATTGCGGGCAGGGTCAAAGAAACGCTGGAGGATATTCACGACAGCGGAGATCTTTCTCAGTTTGAAATTACTCAGACCATTGCATTTTTGTATTTTGCAAAGTGCGGTTGCGATATTGTTGTACTTGAAACGGGTATGGGCGGGCTGCTTGACTGCACTAATGTTGTCACTACTTCAATACTGACGGTGATAGGTTCGGTGGACTACGATCATACAGCCATACTTGGAGACACGCTGGAAGAAATCGCATTCCAGAAAGCGGGTATAATCAAGCAGGGAGTACCCTGCGTTTTAAGCGCGGGAAACCATGTGGCAGTCATACGTACGGTCAGAGAACACGCAATGGAGAAATGCGCTCAGCTTGTGATACCTAACATAACGCTGATGAAATTAAATTCCTGCGGCTGTTTCGGTTCGGATTTTGAGTACAAGGGCAGGACGTATCGGACATCAATGGGAGGAGCGCATCAGGTTATAAATGCGATGTCGGTCATAGAGGGAATTAATCTTATTAACGACAGTATGAAAATTCCATATAAGATAGTTGCGGAGGGTATAAGTTCTGCAAGGCTTGTGGGCAGGATTGAGGTTATATGCGAAAATCCGCTGACCATACTTGACGGAGCTCACAATCCCGACGGACTGTCAGCTCTGGCAGGAGTTATTTCTCACAGCGGAAAAAAGCCTTGTACAGCTATTATAGGTATGTGCAAGGATAAAAATATAATCAAGGCTGTCAGTAAACTGGTTCCGTTGGTTGAAAGTTTTGTAACGGTTGACGGTTTTTCAGAAAGAGCGGAGAGCAGGGAAAGACTTGCGGAAATTATTAGTACTCTCGGAGGAAAAGCTGTTCCGGCACAGGCGGATATTTTAGCTGAAATAAAAAAAATGCAGAAATCAAATCCTGACGGACTTAATCTGATTTGCGGTTCGCTTTTTCTGGTGTCTGATGTCAAGCAGAAAAATTCTTATTAAAGCGCAGGGTCAAGCGCGGTGCCAGAGCGCTTGCAGAGGTCGAGGGGCAAGCGCCTATCGTCTCTCCCGCAGGAGCGAAATCCCCATACGCAGTAGCTCCGCACAGGGTGAATTTAAAAACAGTCCGGTGGACTGTTTTAAAAAAGGGGCATGCCCTACGATAGAGGGCTGCCCCTTTTTTGCTTCATGTGCGGTTTATCGACAGACTGAGGTTTCCGAACGAGGAAGCCGTTTTTTGTCTTATTAATTTTGAGCGGTAGCGTCAAATCCGCCCCTGTTGAAGAACAGCTCTCTTATTGCCAGAGCGCAGCCTGCAAGGAAACGATGCTTGTCCTCAATAATGGAAAGCTCTATCTTACTGGAAACCAGTGCTCCTCCAATGTCAGTAACGGCGTCTCTGATCTTGGACAGGCTCTCATCGCTGCCGAAATCAAAGTGGTGAAGAACTATTTTCTGAGGATTTGTAGAGAAGTAAAGATTATTTATCAGTACTGCCGTAAGAGTTATTTCATTGTCGATAATTTCCTTGATCGCAGGGTCGCCTTTATCGTACGCTGCTGTGATCATTTCCCGTGTTATGTCCTCATACTTACCTCTTGACGCTTCATAAAGAAAAGGAGTTGCATCGGGGGAGTATCTATCCTTGATTTTTAATCTGGTTGCTCCGGGAGTAAGCTCGCTTTCAACACAGCCGCGTCTGCCGCAGATCTTGCATACTTTGTCCGAATTTGGATTGATGATCATTTTGTCAACAAAATTGGTTCTGTTATCGTATGAAACAATGGGATCGTTGAGATTTGTTACAACGAAATGCATTGTGTTGCCATACTGAAGAAATGCAATGTTGTGTCTGTTCGGGTCCTTGCTTTTAAGAAAATCAATGTTAGCCATTGCCGTACCTTTGACGGAATTGTCAAAAACCAGCGGAAGATCTGTGTATTCTCTGATAATGTTTCTGAGCTTTGTGTAGTTAGGGTCTCCGTCGGAAACTTCAATTCCCAGCTTACCGTACATTGTCGGGAATATACCGAAACCAATACCCAGAATAGAGTTTTTATCAAGACAGTTATCGCCCAGAACCTCGTGTATCGACTTTTCAACAAATGATGAAATATCCCCGTATGCGGTATCCTTATTTATCTCAAGGTTTCTTTTGTCAAGGACTGCGCCTGCGAGTGTGGAAAGTCCCACGCTTACAATGTCCTCCTCAATAGTAACGCCTATAACGAACTTGTAGTGGTGATTGATGTCAATAAGGATCTTCTTTCTTCCTCTGGGGGCTTTTTCAGTAACGTGCTTATACTCGCCTATCTCTTGAATAATGCCCTGTTCGATCATTTCGTTGGTGATGATCGTTACTGCCGCTCTGGTAAGCTCCAGCGTGCTTGCTATATCAATTCTTGAAGTAGGCCCTCTTTGCTTTAAGATTTTGAGAACCTGCATTCTGTTTCTTCTTTTAAGGTCAAGCTTGCTTATTCCGTGTTGTTCCATACGCTGTAATCCTCCGTAATTTAACAAAATTGTTTTTCCTGCAAATTATAACAAAGTTTTATTAACTAGTGATGAACATTCAATTATCATTTAACAGTATAAAGAAGTTTTACATTTTGTTAAAAATCATTTCTATTTGTACAAAACAGCACAAAACCCAGTTTAGTTTTGTGCTGTTTGCTATGTGTTTTATTTAAATGCTTTAAACGAAATCATCTTCGTTAATGTCGTCCTCTTCGCCGTTAAGTAATGCTCTTAGCGCATTGATGTCATCGTCGGTAAGTGTTATACCCTTTCCCATTCTTGAATGATCGGGACTCCACTCTCTCAAATCGTACTTCGCAGGACGATCGTTCCATGAGACCTTGTTAAGCTCCTTTGTCCAGCCCTTAGCGTTCTCGGAAAGCACGCCGAGATGTTCGGTGATTTCAAATTTTAATTCTGCCATAATGAATTCCTCCGGAAAATATGTTATATTGGTATTTATATAATTCCGATCTAACGGATTTATATCTGTTTATTTTTTTCGTTTGATACTGCCGTTTTTAGCATAGTCTCTTACAATTTCCATAATTACATTGCGGTAAACGATCATCAGTGCAAGTATCTCCAGCAGAAAGACAAAAATGCCCAGCCAGATGTTAATACACACGCTCAGGAAAATATTCAGCATAATAATTGTGGATGCTATATATTTAAAACTTCTGTACTTCATCAGCGGGAATACCGACATTGCCAGCAGTCCCGCAAAGAACAAGGACCATTTTGTAAGAAAAGCAAAAAGTATTGCAAACAGTACTCCGCAGGCGATAAAAATACGTTTGTCGTCCTTTCTGAGACCGTACAAAACGCCTGCTATCAGCACAATATAGAGCGGTATAAATTTCAATAATATGTTTAAAGCGATAAACGCAGCCATAACTGCCGTACCTATTGAAAGCTTAGTCTGACTTAGACCGGAAAGCTTTCCGGCTATCCGGGCAGGCAGCAGCTTGAACAGCAGACCGCTGACAGATCGCATATTGATAATGAAAACAGCGCAGAAAAGTATCAGTACAAGCAGATACAGCAGAGGCTTGCTCATAAGGTTTGTTTCTGCAAGTAAGACAGCAAGCATACAGAGCAGAATAACGTTGCTGACAATCATTTTTTTCAGATTTATCTTAAAAGGCACAAGCTTGCGCGAATCAAAAGCTCTGATAATGAATACCGTTACATAGCTTGCGACTGTTGATATAGGCGGACCGTACAAGCCTATCCTCGGAATTAGTATGACATTCAGTCCCACATTGATCACACCTGAAACAAGGCTTGTAAACAGCGAACGCTTTGTCTTTTTTGAGGCAAGATAAATCGAGCCCATAAAAGTAGTAAAGCAGGAGAAGATCGTTGAGTAAATAAGGATAGGTGAGTATCTCACGCACTCGCGGAAATCGGCTCCTATCATTATATTTGTTAGCGGCTGTATTACAAGCATGCATCCCCCTGCCAGAATATACAGCAGGCTTTGGTTGAACTCAAAAACATTTTCGTAAAATCTGTCCCTGTCCTCCGAGTCATTTTCGGTTATTGCGGACATATTCCAAGCCTGACCGAACATCATATACACTGTTGCCACAATATTGGGTATTTTATATGCGGCGGACAGAATACCGTTGCTTGCCGCTCCCATATAATGTGTGGTCATAAAGCTGTCCGAGCTGTTTGTGATAAGCCATAAAAGCTGGGCCGGAATAAGAGGTACCGAGTATTGCAGCATTGTGGACAGCATTTCTCTGTCGATTTGTCTGAAGTTGATATATTTCCACAGCTTTGCTCTGAAGGTCACGAAAATAGTGGTAATGAAATCTGACAATATTGTGGCGAGCAGGTATTTCTGAATGCCTGTACCCTCTCCAAGAAAGTTTGAGGGAAGTACCATATAAAACATTGCGGTAAAAAACAGAGTGAAAAAAGTTGCAATTATTCCTGCAAGAGCGAAAAGCTTGACCTTTTCCATTGCTCTGACAAAGGTAGTGTAAAGGGTCTTGATACCCGACATCATAACATATACAAAAAGTATAAGCGCATATCCGCCTATATACTTGTCAGCTATGCCCGTTAGATTGATTATGGGAAGTATTATCCCGAATACGGCAAGTCCAAAGGCGAAGATAAGGTTGCCTATGGTGAAAACTCTCGTTTTGTCGTAAGCCTTGTCAAGTCCGAAGCGTATTATTGCTTCGGAAATAGTCATAGTGACCAGCGGTATAAGCCAGTTGGCGATCTGAGTAAGAACATCGGTCACGCCAAGCTCCGCCGTTGTGAGATAGTTTGTATAAATAGGTATCAGCAGAAGTACAAGAACCTTGGAACTGAAAGACCCGATTGCAAATACCAGCGTATTTGAAAACAGTTTTTTATAACTGCTTTGAGATCTATTTTTGGAAGTATTATCCATATCATCTATCCTTTTAAATTCTGACATTTTTACAATTACTAATTATTATAACACAGATTTTCCAATAATGCAACTTTTTTATATCAGGACTTGAAATTTTGTACATTATGTAGTATACTATATTTTGAGGAAGAAAGGTTCAAAACGTTTATGGGAGGTATCTATATGAACAAGGGAGTAAAGGTGTTCCTTATAATTTTTGCTTCGGTAGCGGCTGCTGTTGTTACAGCAAATATTCTTACTGAGATATTCAAGACCAGACTTAACAAGTACTATTCTGTTGACTGAACGCAGATACCCGCACTTCGGTGCGGGATTTATTTTTTAGAAAAAAGCTGATTTCTGAAACTATTTGACCTCGGCTTGCGTCTATTAGGGTGAAAGGAGGTTTTGAGAATGAGCGAAAATCAGATAAACAGGGAATTTGAAAAGGTTTATTACAACTGCTACGATTACATATACAAATATCTTGTGACAAAGATAGGCAGCCGTGAGACTGTTGAGGACGTTATGCAAAGCGTTTTTCTGAAATATTATCAAATCATCTCAGCGGGTAAAGGGATTCTAAATCCAAAGCATTATATTCTGAGAATGACTAAATATGCGGTCGCGGACTACTATCGCTCTCATCATGCAGTGGAGACACAGGATATTTCCGAGACAGAGATAATAGACGAGAGCGCGCTGGATATGCTGGAGCGCGATACGGCTTTCACTTATGAAGAAATAATGTACGTTGTACAAAAGACAGATAAGCTGACATATCAGATTTTTGTTCTGCATTTTCAGTACGGATATACAATAGATAAAACGGCGAAAATGCTGAAAATTCCCACATCGACAGCCAAATCAAAGCTTTATCGAGAACTTAAGAGAATAAAAGAAAACCTAAAGGAGGGTGCGTTTTATGAAAGCGTCTGAGGCATTCAAGCAGGGATATAAAGAGAAAAAAGACGAGATATTCAGAAATATTCTGGCTCAGGCAGGCGCATACACCGCACAGCCGAGCACAGTTAACAAGGAGATAGACAACAAGGTAAAGGAGAACGGCAAAATGGATAAGATCAAAGTTAAAAGAGGAGCGACTGGATTAGCTGCGATAGCGGCGTGTGCGCTGGTTGCAGCAGGTTTAGGTTATGCGGGAGGAATTTTTGACGATAAGCCCGATACCGAGCCGAAATCGTCCGTAAATGAAAACGAAGTACAGCAGGTTTTCGTTGACGAAAAACAGTATGACAGCTTTTCTGACTGTGCAGATGCGGCAGATGAAGTTGCAGAATGCGTGGTAGAGGAAAAGTCCTATATCCTGCTTAACGGCGCTGGCGAAGAAGTCGTAGAAGATGAGGCAGCCGATTTAAGCCGTGAACAGATAATGGCTGATTATGATGTTTATACGGTGTATAAATGTAAAATAAGCTTTGTTCATAAAGGCGCAGGCTATATCATTTCCGAGAACGACCCTAATGCGTGTGACTATTTTATGCAGCAGGGCGGCATTATAAACGGCGTGACATACGATTACGGCAAGGAGAAACTGGATATAGGAGATAAGGTGCTTCTTGCGGGTCAGGGTACAGCAATGCTGAAAATTTCAGGTCCCTGCTACCGATACAACAGCGATACAAAGGAGTTTACCGATATTTCCACGGGTATTGAAAACAAGCAGATAATGGAATGGATAGAGGGCAACTTTGTCGGCAGAAACGTCACAGAGGTAATGGATTGGTATACCGATAAAGGCATAGACGCTATGCAGCGAGCGATGTTTGAAAAAGATGAACCATTAGACGGCGTATGCAGGATAGAGGAAGAAAACGGAGAAAAATTCGTATTTTTCAGCAAGGGACCTGCCGAGTACTCAGAGTATATGGGCATGAATGTCAATGAGGCGAAAAGCATTCTTGAAGAAAACGGCGAAAATGTCCTTGTCAAGTATATGAGGATAAACAGGGAAACTGATACTGTTGTCGGCATATGTTTCTCGGACGAGATAGATATGTCTTTCAATGAAAGCAAAAGTGAAGACGGATATGCAGTTCTTATAGTCAGCGCAGGACTAGGCGTCGGAGATTCCGTTCTAGACATCGAAAAAAAAGAAAAGGTTTATGCATCGTTCCCGGCTGATATAGAAACAAAATTTACCGGATTTGCATTAACCGAGGTCAAAGGGGAGCAGAACAGCTTTGACGGAATAAATATAACTCCGGCGGGTATAGGCACAAGCGACGGCGGCGAAAGCTATGATCTGTACTTTATGATAACCTCTGAAAGTGGTCAGACTCTGGGTAACAGCGAAGAAATGTATATATCTGTGCGCGGAGACAGTTCCTGTTTGTTTAACGAAATGATACTCCGAGCGGAACTCGAGAATTACGGCAATTATTATATTGCCAAAGTAAATGTTGCAGACAGAATTGAAAACAGCGAGTTTAATTATGTAAACGGACAGGTCTATATGACCGTAACATTTGACGGAATTTTGGGCGTAGATGAAAACGGAGATTATTATGATCTGTATGAAGGAATTTATCAGGTACAGATAGATCCATATATCTTGATAAGCGATCCATACTTAGGATAATAAAAAGCGGCAGAGTTTTTTCTGCCGCTTTAAAATTAATTACAGAATCTATGAGCGCCTATAACGGTAACGGTTGGTCTTGAATGCATAAATGCATTGGAAGTTTTAGCCGGGTTATAGTAGTAGATACAGCCGCCCGTAGGATCCCAGCCGTTGAGAGCGTCTCTCGCGGCATTATAAGCCGAGTCGGAGACAGGCTCGTTGAACTGACCGTCCACTATAGCTGTGAATGCGCCGTCCTGATAAATTACGCCGGACAAGCTGTCAGGAAAAGAGGGATGCTCGATACGGTTGAGGATTACTGCGCCGACTGCAACCTGTCCTACATAAGGCTCGCCGCGCGCTTCAGCGGATATTATTCTGGCGAGCAGATTGATGTTTGCCTCAGTAGCTGCGGGTATGGAGCCGATCGAAATACCCAATGCTTTAAGGGTTTGCGGTCCTGCTGTTCCTGTCTGGGAAATTCCCTGCTGTTTTTGGAAAGCAAGTACTGCCTTGCGGGTCACTTCTCCGTAATATCCCGTTACTTCCTCATGGAAAAGTCCGCGTTCTTTTAAACGTTCCTGAATTGCACGCACTTCGGCTCCACTCGAACCGACCTGCGAGATTGCACTTTCGGTTCTTGGAATTAGCGACAGAGAAGTCAGTACAATTATAAAAGCAAGAACAATTACTGAAATTCTGAAAAAATATTTTGCCTGATTGTTCATTGAAAGTCCTCCTTTTTCAATATTGATAATAGTTTTTGCGGACTTTTATGATTTATTCATTAACGTTTCATAGGACTTAAAATTCAGCATTTGGAGAAAAATCACAAAAAACCTTAATAATAATGAAAGAAATTACAAAAAACAACAAATTGTAAAAAAGGGGTTGACAAAGTAAAAAACAAGTGCTATAATAAACAAGTCGCTTGACGAGGGGACTAGAAAAAAGCACAAATCACAAGAAAAGGTTTGAAAAAAGTAATGAAAAAGGCTTGACAAACGAAAGAAAGT
>CAYNPW010000093.1:0-8729 GCA_964399215.1 uncultured Ruminococcus sp.
GCTATTATTTGTTCGGTAATTGTGTCCAGCACAATGTTCGTATCCTGCGGCGATGAGAGCAGTTCTTCCAAGGCGGAGACTTCAGCTGCAGCAACAGAGGCTTCAAGTACAGCAGAGGAGACCTCAAGTGCAGCAGAGGAAGCTTCAAGTGCAGCAGAGGTATCATCTGAAACGGCAGGAGACGATACAACGGACAGCCAGTCTGAACCAAGCAACAGTGATTCAACCTATGCCGCTGCATACACAGAAAAGCTCAAGAGCGGTAATTTTGCTATTGACATGACATCTGAAAGCGAGTATATGGGTGAATTTACAATTAAAGTAGAGGCCAGCGGAGAAAACTTCCATATGTATATGAATCTCGGCGAATATGGTTCAACAGATTCATATTACATTGACGGAAAGATGTATGCACTTGAAGAGGACACCAAGACATATATGGTAGTTGATATGGACGTTGAAGATACAGATAGTGAAGACATTGCATCAAGCAGTTTCGGTCTGGCTGATAACTATGAGTTTGTTTCTTCTGAGGAAACTGACGACGGTATGATATGTGAAACATATTCTTTCGTTGATGAAATGCTTGATATTGACAGCGAAGCAGAGGTTGAGCCTTCAACAATAAAGTATTATTTTGAAAATTCAACAGGTGATATCAAGAAAATCGAAGTAACAGAAATGGGTATGTTCCAGACAGTAACAATAAACTCTTTCGTGATCGGAGATGTTGAAATCGTACTTCCCGACCTTTCAGACTGGACTGAAACCGATATGTCATCAATTTTCGGAGATGAGGATATTGACTTTTCGGATGAAAATCTGCTTGAATAGGTGATATAATTGAGTGTTATACATACAATTAACAAAAGGCATAGTTACAGGGGTAAATATAAATCTGATTCTGTTCCCAGAGAAGATTTAATAACAATAATGAAAGCGGGTCTGAACGCTCCGTCAGGCTGCAATAAGCAAACAACAAGCCTAATAGCAGTAGATGATAAAGACGTATTGAAAAAACTACATGAAGTTATTAATCCACCAGTCGGAGAAACGGCTCCTGCCACGATATGCGTTTTAACCCAGAGAGTAAATGCATATAGGGATAAATGCTTTGCCGTTCAGGACTATTCAGCTGCAATCGAAAATATGTTGCTGGTGATAGTTGAACTCGGATATCAGAGTTGTTGGTATGAAGGGCACATTACGGATGAAGATAAAATTGGCTATCAAATGGCGCAAATCTTAAATGTTCCCGACAATTTTGAGTTGGTGTGTTTTTTGCCTATTGGTATTGCAGAAACAGAACCAACTTTACCTAAAAAACGGACATTTGAGGAACGAGCGTGGTTTAATTCTTTTCAGAATATTCAACGAGAATTTTAGTACGTTGTGAAATTTCGGTTTCCTGTTGAATTTGTAAGTAACAGAGGTTTGGAATTTAAAGAAAAATATGTATGGTATTATTTTTGTTGGCAAAGAAAATATTATAGAAAAATTAGTAATAAATTTTATAAATATGTTAAAGCATATAGCCAGAAACGTCTAGGAAAGATTTGGCGATTTGCGAAATCGGATAAAATCGGAGGGTTTATAAAATGAATTTCAAGAGAATTTTGGTATGTGCTGCAGTAGTTGTCATGTGCGGAATATTTTCGGCATGCGGAGATAGCGAGAAAAGTTCCTCAAAAGAGGAAACAGGTTCTGCTTCGGCTGTAGAAAGTACTGCTGAAACGGAAAGTGCAGCATCACCTGCCGGTACTACAGATTATGATGTAAACGGCGATTTCAGAGCTTTTGACGAGCTCAAAGAAATCTACGGCGAAGGCTATACACTCAATGTTCAGATCGACTATGCAGGAAATATTGTCGATATGTCGGCTACAGTGAGCGGAGATAAGGCATATATGTCAACTGTTTCGGCAGGTATGAAATCTTATAGTGTAGTTCCGGGAGACGGCAAGGTTTACAGTGTTTACGAAGCTACCACAACATACTCAGTTGATGACGCTCAGGAAAACAGTGTGGCTCAGCTTGATATTCTGTTTGGTGCAACTGCTGACTTTTCAAGCGCAGAAATCGATGCAGAAACCAACACGGTTTATGAGCATTATTCATTAAACACTGAGATTTCGGAGAGTCAGGGTGAGATCATATACGGCTTTGACGGATCAACCTATGATCTGACAAGTATCCAAATCGCCATTGATGGTATAGAAACTCCGGATTTGTATACGGTGACTTCAGTAGAAGAGGCTGATACCTCAGTCCTTGAAGTGCCTGATGTTTCGTCATATTCACAGCTTTAATATTATGATTGATTTTACAGGATTGTCCTATTATAGACAGTCCTGTTTTTATGTATAAAAATGGATTCTGTTAAGAATAATGGCTTATACAGAATTTTCACATATTACTACTTGAAAAAAAAGCTCGGATATGGTAAAATATATTGGAATTATATTTTTAAGGAGTATAAATATGGATTTAACAGAACTCAGACAGGATATAAACAATATAGACAAGCAGCTTCAGGAACTTTTCACAAAGCGTATGGAGCTTTGCTGTAATGTTGCTCAGTATAAAATTGAAAACGACCTTCCCGTTTTTCAGAGTGCGAGAGAGCAGGAAATATTACAGCGTGTTTCCGATAACGCTCCCGAGGAATTAAAGGGCGGCGTATCAGTTTTGTTTCAGACAATTATGGATATCTCAAAATGTGTGCAGTATCAGAAGTTTTTTGCAGATAAAAATCATATCGAATATAAAAAGCTTGATCTTTCAGGAAAGCATACGGTAGCTGTTCCCGGAATTCATGGCTCTTATAACCATTTAGCCTGCGCTAATATTTTCAAGGATTTTGAACCCCTGTTCTTTGAGGATTTTGAAGACGTGTTCAGAAGTGTTGAAAACGGAGAAAGTGAATTTGGAATACTTCCTATTGTTAATTCAACCGCTGGTTCGGTTGCTCAGACCTACGAATTAATGAGAAAGCATGATTTTAAAATATGCGCCTCCACAAAGCTGAAAATTTCTCACTGCCTTGCAGCGAAAAAAGGTACTAAGCTTGAGGATATAAAGATCGTATACTCACACGAACAGGCATTAATGCAATGCTCCAATTTTATTGGTGACAACAGACTGAAAGCGCATAAGTACACCAACACCGCAACAGCTGCCTGCTTTGTATCAGAGAGTGATCAGCCATACGGTGCAATATGTTCCGAGACCTGCGCTGCAGAACAAGGACTTGAAATTATCTGTCACGATATTGCAAATGCGGCTTATAATTTCACTAAATTCATTTTGATCTCAAAGGAAACATTAAAATCTGAAAAGGCTGATACTATATCAGTCTGCCTGTCCTTGCCTCATCAGTCATCTGCGCTTTACAGAATGCTGACTAAATTTTCTGTCGCAGGGTTGAATCTTTCAATGATAGAAAGTATGCCAATAGCAAATACCGATTTTGACGTAGTATTTTATCTTGATTTTCACGGAGCGATCGACAGTCCGGAGGTTGCAAAGCTGATGAATGAATTGCAGTCGGAGCTGTCATATTTCAAGTTTTTAGGTAACTATGAGGAGATGTGATTATGCGTATCGGGTACGGCTATGACGTACATCGTCTTACAGAGGGCAGAAAGCTTATTTTAGGCGGCGTTGAAATAAAATACGAAAAGGGTCTTCTGGGGCATTCAGACGCCGATGTACTTGTTCACGCTATAATGGACGCTATGCTTGGCGCACTCGCCCTTGGGGACATCGGCAAGCTTTTTCCAGATACTGACGAAAGGTACAATGGCGCAGACAGTATGAAACTTCTTACAGAGGTTTGCAGAATAGTAGGGGAGCAGGGCTATAAGATCGGCAATATCGACAGTACAATATGCGCTCAGAAGCCTAAGCTGTCCCCATATATTCAGAAAATGAGAGAAAATATAGCTAATATCTGCAGCTGCGATGTTTCTCAGATCTCGGTAAAGGCTACTACAGAGGAAAAGCTTGGTTTTACCGGCGAGGGACTGGGTATGTCTGCTACTGCGGTATGTCTGCTGTGCAAGGTTTGATCAGTGTATCAAACCTGAGTATAGAAAGGAGAAATTAGTGGATAGTATTAGTAAGTTAAAAAGAAAACTACATACAAAACGTGCGCTTACCGAGAAAAAAATAATGCAGCTTCAAAAGGAAGGAAAAGCGGGAGAGCAATATACTGCAACTATATCGGATATTAATTTTATGATCGTGGGGCTGATATGTGACATTGGTTGGATCATTCAAATTATTTCACAAATAAGATATCTGATCAAATATGAATTTCATTCTGATAGTATGTCTGTGATGATATTTGATATTTTGTCCCTAACTGCTTTGTTAACAGTAATTTTTGGCATTGCCTTTACTATCTATCTTAATAAGATACATGAGAAAGAAATAGCGACGAGAAGTCAGAAAAATCTAAGCTTCGGCGCAACTATTTTTGGAGGTCTGGCAGCGGTAATTATTGGTGTCTTGCAATTGATCACCGTTTCTGCAAACGGGTTACAAGGTACTGATTTACTTATAGAAGTTATCATAGGCGGATTTCTGAATTTTGCGTTTGGTTTACCTATTTTTGCTTCTTTCAAAAAAGGAATTATTTATAGTGAGGATGATTGACTTATTGTTCAATCATCACATGAAAAGAAAAGATAATACACAGAAGTGATCGTGCTGAAATTCGTTTGGATGATTAAAATTCTGTCAATAATGGCAAAGAAATGATCAGAAGTCGTTTCTTTGCTGTTTTTATTTAGCAAAATTTGTCTAATGTGATGAAAATTTCACATTATAAAGGTTGAAATCGACAGTCAGATGTGATATAATTAACTAAATATAAGAAGTACATTAATGGTTATAAAAACGCCGCTGAAGCTGCGGCCTTTAAGGAAAGGGATAAATTCTTTTATGAGTACGGAAATAATTGAAAATGTTTTTTCTTTTGGAAGAATTAACAGAATAGCAAAACGGCGAAAAAGAAATAATAAGGCTCTTGCAGCTGTATGTACTATTCTTGTGGGTGCAGGTTTTGCAGGGTATCTTTATTACGGCGCTTACTATTCTTCAGGCTGGCATACGCACGACGGAAAGACTTATTATATTATGACTGAAACAGGGGAGAGGGCAACAGGATATCAGATCATTGATAATACCTGCTATCTCTTTGATGATGAGGGCTTTATTATGGATAAGGGCTGGCACGAATTCCGCGGAGATACCTATTATGTGGGTAACGACGGCATTATTCAGCGAGGAACTTTGGAAATAGACGGCAATAAATACTATTTTTCCGATGAATCCGGAATTTTCAGAACAGGTCTTTGTGAGATAAACGGCAGTGAGTACTATTTTGATGAATTTGGTTTTCCCGACTCCGGATTTACAGGAAATTCTTACTATGACGAAAACGGAAAACAAATCACAGGCTGGGTCAAAGTCAGCGGTGTTCAGTATTATTTTCTTTCAACCGGTGAAATGGCGACAGGTTTTGTTAAGATCGACGGTAACATTTATTATTTTGACGACGAGGGTAAAATGGCTACCGACTGGCAGGTCATAGACGGCGTAAAATATTTCTTTAATGAAACCGGAGAAATCCACACTGGCTGGATGAAAAAGGATAAGAAATATTACTATGCCGACGAGGAAACAGGCGCGTTCGCGCAGGGCTTTACTGTTATTGATGACAAGACATATTATTTTGACGATAACTGTGAAATGCTCAAGGGCTGGAATAAGATAAATGGTAAGGAGTATCATTTCGAAGATGACGGAGTAATGACCGCAGGCTGGTATGAGGAATCTCCGTACAAGTACTATTTTTCAGAAACAGGCGAGGCGGCACAGGGCTTTAAGAAAATCAAAGACGATTACTATTACTTTGACGATAAGTATCACCTTCTGGACGGCTGGCAAGAAATTGACGATAAGCTTTATTATTTCGGCAGAGGAGGAGTAGTTGCATCCGGCTGGGAAGATTTTGACGGATATACCTATTATTTTGATACAGATACCCATGCAGCAGCTTACGGCTGGTCAACGGGAGGAGAAAAGGATTCGTCCGATGTCAAGACATTCAAGGATGAAATGAAAAAGCTAAGTAAGTATGAAAAAATGAGCGATGAAGATAAAGATGAGCTTGAAGATGAGGAGCGCGGCGAGTATGAGGCGCTCGTTGCAAAGTACGACAGCGGTACTCTTGAAAAATTTCAGCGTGATGTATATAATAAATTCGGTAGCGATGTTCTGGTGGATTATTATTTTTACAGTGACAATACTCTGGCAACAGGCTGGCTGAAGATAGACGGATATAATTTCTATTTTGATCCTTCGACAGGTAAGAAATACACAGGCTGGCAGACTATCGACGGGGACAGATACTATTTTGGTGTAACAGGAGCAGCTTGCGTCGGTGATTTCAAGTTTGATGAGAATGGCGACGGAGAGGACGAGGAGTATACTTTTTCCAGCGACGGATCGCTTGCGCAGGGAGTTATCAAGCTTGACGGAGTTATAAGATGCCGAAATACTGACGGAGAATGGGTAACTTCCGACTTTTTTACAGAAAACGGCAAAACATATTATTTTAATGAGGAAGGGATTGCACAGATAGGCTGGCAGACTATTAATGACAAGAAATATTATTTTGATAAGAACGGTATAATGAAAACAGGGTTGTATTCCGATGATACGGGTATTTTTTATCTCACTAAGGACGGCGCAGAGGTTGACAAATGGGTAACTTGTGGTGATAAAACATATCGTTTCGGTTCGGACGGAAGCGCAGTAGCGGGCTGGAATGAAATTGACGGCTTACGATATCATTTTGCGGACAACGGAGTTCTCGACAAAGAGTGGACGACTATCGACGGAAAACGGTATTATCTCCAAAACGGAGTTGCTGTAAGAGGTCCTGTTTATGTTGACGATACCTATTATAATTTCGGTGAGGACGGTTATCTAAAAGAGGGCTGGATAAACTGGAACGGTCAGAAGTATTATAACAATAAAAACGGCACAGTAGTAACTGGCTGGAAAAAAATTGACGGTAAGAATTATTACTTTGATTCGACAGGAATGATGTGGAAAAATACTACTGTCGACGGCATAGAGATTGGCTCGGACGGAGCTGCAAAGTAAGATAAAAAAGCTGCAAACCACAGGCTTGCAGCTTTTAAAATTATGTACAGATTAGATTTTCTGTCCACAGTTTTGGCAAAACTGATTTCCTTCAGGAACCTTAGATCCGCATGTGGTACAGAATTTTTCAGCCGCAACCTTGACCTCCGGAGCAGCATCGCCGTTCTGAGCCTTTAGAAGATCTCTGATCTCTGTCAGCAGAGCGATATCTGCTGAAACCTCAGAAGCTTTTGCCTCTTCTTTATCATTCTTTTTGAGGTTTTTAAGAGTATTTACAGCTTTAACAACTAAAAATACACAGAATGCAGTACCTAAGAAAGTGATAATAGCGGAAATGAAGCTTCCGAAATAAATTGTAGGGTGTTTGCCCCAGGGAATCTCAACATTCAATATTCTGAAATTCAGACCTCCTAGAATAGCTCCGATAATCGGCATAAGAATATCATCAACAAGAGAATTGATAATAGCAGTAAACGCGCTGCCGACTACAATACCTACAGCCATATCAAGAACGCTGCCTCTTGAAATAAAAGTTTTAAATTCGCCAAAGAACTTCTTAAAGAATCCCTGATTTTGTCCGTCGCTCATATTTGCACAACCTTTCATATTATTGTATAAAATAATCATATCATATTTAGAAATAATAGTCAAGTGTGATTTCGACAATTTATAATCATTATTTGTGTATAATATTTTTATATTCTAAAAATATTATTAAAATGTAACTATATTGTAAATAAATGCAAACCAGTATTGCAATTTGATTTACAATATGATATAATGATTAAGCTGTCAGAGAGAGGTAAACCTAATGACAGGTAATCGAACTAAAATCGAGCTGATGGGATATAGCCAAGCGGCAAGGCAACGGACTTTGACTCCGTCATTTCGATGGTTCGAATCCATCTATCCCAACCAAAAATAATAATACCGAGAAATCGGTTTTATATAATGGGGTGTCGCCAAGCGGTAAGGCAACGGACTCTGACTCCGTCATTTCAAAGGTTCGAATCCTTTCACCCCAACCATATTTGTGCCACGAAAAAGATGCACACCTCGAAAACCGCGTAATTACGCGGTTTTCTTGCGTTTTAGAACCGAAAATTTCAAGGTGAAAACCGTAGATGCTTTTTAATGATTTTCACCGACTGGAGGGATTCGAACCCTTATCCTGAATTCGGGATAAGGGTTCTTATCCCGAAAACTAAATTATCCCGATAACAGGAAAGAAGAACCGAAAAACTGGTTCTTCTAAAAAGATTATCGGGATAATTTCATATATATTAGGTATACTAATCTAAATAAAAAAAAGAGGTATACCATGGGACGTAAGAAAATATGGATAGGCGAATTAAGGTATCGTGTTGAAACAGCCATGCGTAACGATCTAAAAATGAGTGATAAAGCAATTAAATACTTGTCACCCGGTTTTAAACTCATCGAAAAATATTTAATTGATTTTAATGACGGCTATTATATTCCTGAAGAAGTCAAGAAATTGATGAATATCATCAAGAAAATTTCACTCATCACAGATTGTCCAAACTAAG
>CAYNPW010000094.1:0-8621 GCA_964399215.1 uncultured Ruminococcus sp.
CGGATCGCCCAGAAGATTAAACATTCTCGAAAGCGTCTCTCTGCCCACGGGAACTGCGATAGCCTTACCCGTATCCACCGCAGGAACGCCTCTTACAAGACCGTCTGTGGAGGACATAGCGATACATCTGACAACATCGTCGCCGATATGCTGCGCAACCTCGACAACAAGCTTTGTGCCGTTATTATCAATTTCCACGGCATTTAGAAGATCGGGCAGATTATCCTTGTCGAAGCGTACATCTACTACTGCGCCGACTATCTGTACGACCGTTCCTATATTCTTGCCTTCCATTAATTTACCGCCTTTCACTAATTATTTATGGAAGCTGAACTGATTTCAGTGATTTCCTGTGTGATCTGAGCCTGTCTTGCTCTGTTATACAGCAAGGACAGCTTATCTATCATTTCCCCTGCGTTATCGCTTGCAGACTCCATAGCGGTACGTCTAGCAGCCTGTTCCGACGCATAGGAATCAACTATCGCTGAATAAAGCATACCGCATATATACTGAGGTATCATTCCGTCGAAAACCTCCTCTGGAGAGGGATCGTAAATCGTTGACGGATGCTTTTCTCCGATATATTCAAGATTTTCCACCGGTAGTATTCTCATATGGTTAGGCTCCTGCGTCATAGCTGAAACGAAGGTAGTGTAAACCAGTTCAACGGCGTCGAAGTCTCCCAGCTTAAATCTTTCTATAATGTTCTCCGCGATTTCCATAACATCGACAAGCTCAATACCCTCCGCTATCTGGGGATATCTGTTTCCAAGATCATAATCACGCTTGTCAAAATACTCCACAGCCTTTTTGCCTATCGCCATTATCTCGACTTTTCCACCGGAGGACTTTATCTCCCCCGCCTTTGCCGCTGCCATTTTAAGAACGTTGGAGTTATATCCTCCCGCAAGTCCTCTGTCGCCTGCAATGACTATCATCAGAACGGAATTCTTAAACTTCTTTTTAGTGAAAACAGACGTAAAAACGTTATCTCTCGACACATCGCACATAACCTGAAAAACACTTTCAAAAAACGGATGTACAGCTTCTGCTCGCTCTTTCGCGCGTCTCATTTTCGAGGACGCAACAAGCTGCATTGCCTTGGTTATCTGCATTGTGCTTTCAACGCTTTTGATACGACGTTTTACGTCTTTCATATTGGAACCTGCCATAAATTACCGCCCCTTACTTACCCTGCAAAAACTTATCTGCAAAGGAGTTAAGAACCTCTTTAAGCGCATTTTCATTTTCGTCCGATAAAACCTTGGAATCTCTTATCGACGAAAGAATATCCGGGTGCGCCTCGTCAAGGTAGTTAAACAGATCCTTTTCGTACTCTCTTATCATACCCACCGGTATCTTTTTAAGGTAATTATTTACCACTGCATAGATAATAACAACTTGTTTTTCAACCTCAACAGGAGCATTCTTGCCCTGCTTAAGAACTTCCACAATTCTTTCTCCCTGTGCAAGCCTGTCCTTTGTATCCTGATCGAGATCGGAACCGAACTGGGAGAATGACTGCAATTCTCTGTACTGAGAATATAACAGCTTCAAAGGTCCTGACACCTTTTTCATAGCCTTTATCTGCGCCGCGCCGCCGACTCTGGATACCGAGATACCGGGGTTTACCGCTGGTCTTACTCCTGAGAAGAACAGCTCTGTCTCAAGGAATATCTGACCGTCCGTAATGGAAATGACGTTTGTGGGAATGTATGCCGAAACATCTCCAGCTTGAGTTTCAATGATCGGCAAAGCGGTGATAGAACCGCCGCCGTTCTCCTCGTTAAGACAGCAGGCACGTTCAAGCAATCTTGAATGCAGGTAGAATACGTCTCCGGGATACGCCTCGCGTCCCGTAGGTCTTTTAAGAAGAAGCGACATCGTTCTGTACGCAACGGCATGCTTAGACAGATCGTCGTAAACGCACAGCACATCCTTGCCCTGAAGCATAAAATACTCAGCCATTGCAACGCCCGCATAAGGCGCAATATATTGCAGAGGAGCCATTTCCGATGCAGTAGCCGAAACAACTATCGAATACTCCATAGCTCCGTTTTTTGTCAATGTATCAACTATATTTGCAACAGTAGATATCTTCTGACCTATTGCAACGTAAATGCAGATAACGTCCTTGCCCTTCTGATTTATGATCGTATCGAGGGCAATGGTAGTCTTACCTGTCTGCCTGTCGCCGATAATCAGCTCACGCTGACCTCTGCCTACAGGTATCATGGAATCGATAGCCTTAATACCTGTTTGAAGCGGTCTGCTTACAGACTTTCTGGTAATAATACCGTAAGCCGGACTTTCAACAGGACGGTATTCGTCGGTAAGTATACTTCCCTTTCCGTCAATAGGCGCGCCGAGCGCGTTTACGACTCTGCCCAGCAGAGCGTCACCTACAGGAACGGAAACTATCTTGCCTGTTCTCTTGACCTCAGAGCCTTCCTTTATTCCGTCGTCGGAACCCAGCAGTACACAGCCGACAAAATCCTGTTCAAGGTTCATCGCCATGCCAAATGTTCCGTTGGTAAACTCAAGAAGCTCGCCGGACATACACTTGTCCAGACCGTGAACTCTTGAAATGCCGTCGCCTACCGTAACGACAGTACCGATGTCGTCAAGAGTAAGCTTTGAACGGTAGTCCCTTATCTGCTGTTTTATTAAACCTGTAATTTCATCAGGACGTAAATTCATAATAAAACTCCGTACCTTTCAAATATATTTCATTAATTAAGTTATTGATATTTATCGTCAATCAGATACAATGATAATATCTTCTGCAGCATTGTTATGCAATAACATTATCTATCCGGGCTCTCAGCTTATCCAGCTTTGCCTTAACGCTGGAATTTATCTCAGTATTGCCGTATTTCAGCACAATACCGCCGAGAATTGACTTATCAGTCTTTTCGGTAAGCTCGACTGTCTTACCCGAAACCTTTTCCAGCTTTGCTTTCAGCTTCGCGCTCAGTCCCGCTGACATCGGCTGTGCAGTAATTGCGGTGACTTCAAGAATATTCATCTTTTCGTTATACTTAGCCCTGAAATCCTCATATATCAGCGGCAGATATGAAAATCTTCCCTTTTCAGCCATAACGCACATAAAATCCAGCGTCAAAGGAGATATTTTTCCGCCGAACACAGCGTCCAGCGATCTCGTTTTATCCTCCGCAGAAATAAGCGGAGAGCTTAAAAACTGAGCGTACTCCTTATTTTCAGCGGAAAACACCAGCTTTTCAATCTCTCTCAGCTCCGCAAAAACGGAACCCAGACACCCCCGCTCGCCGCACAGTTCAAAAAGCGCCGTACTATATACATTCTGAATACTGTCCGCCATTATACTTCACCCACATTGTCAATGAATTGCTCAATAAGGCGTTCATTATCCTTTGTATTCAAATCCTTTTCAATAACTGCCTGCGCAGCGGAAAAGGCAATATCCGTAATATCGTCCTTGATCTGATTAACGGCAATTTTCTTTTCTCTTTCGATCTCCGCTCTTGCCTGCTCGGTAATTCCCTTAGCCTCGCGTTTTGCGTCGCTGATTATCTCATCGGAATGAAGCTGCGCTTTTTTAGTCGCGGCCTGAATGATCTGTGCAGATTCCTCTTTCGCTCCGCTTATTCTCTCAGCGTATTCGGACTCCAGCTTCTTGGCGTTTTCCTTAGCCTCGTCAGCGTCCTTATAGGTCTGAGCAACCTCATTTTTACGGTCTTCCATAACCTTATTGACTCTGTCAAAAAGGAAATGCTTGAGTACAAGGGTAAGTATCAGCAGGTTGAGCCACGTTGCAATAATTGTGGTAAGATTAACTGACAGAAAATCTGTCACGTCTCCTGCGGCTAAAACCATTTATAAAACCTCCTGTCTCCGATTTTGTGTTGTATTGCTCACGTTTATCAGAGCTTGCCGAGGAACGGATTAGCAAACAGAAGAATAAGCGCAACTACGAACGCATAAATACCTGTGGATTCCGCCATAGCAACACCGATGAACATTGTTCTTGTGCAGTCTCCCTGAGCCTCAGGCTGTCTTGCAATGGACTCGATCGTCTTTCCTACCGCATAGCCCTCACCGATACCCGGTCCGATACCTGCTATCATCGCAAGTCCTGCGCCGATAGCGGAACATCCTAATACAAAAGCCTTTTCTGTCATAATAATAGCCTCCAGTAAAATTTCAATAATTATATATCCACACCAAAAGGTGCTTTTTGCCTGATAAAAACAATATGAATACGCCCTACGCCTCCTCGGCAGCGGCTCCTACATTTACCATTGTGAGCATTGAGAAAATGTACGCCTGTATGCATCCCGAGAACAGATCAAAGTATATGGACAGTACAGCAGGTATGCCCACCTGAAATACGCTGAACGCCCATGAACCCATTTCAAAATTCAGGTGCAGAACGCTTGAAAGAGCTCCTAAGGCACCGTAAAGCAATCCGGTAATAACCATACCGCCCGCAACATTTCCGAAAAGACGGAATGCCATAGACGCAGGCGTCGCGATTTCGCTGATAACATTCAGCGGTAAAATAAAAGCAACAGGCTTTGCAAAGCTCTTGAAATATCCACCCAACCCGTTAGCCTTGATTTTATGATAGGTGATAAGTATAAAAGTCATTATAGCCCACGTTGCGGTAACATTGATATCCGCAGTCATTGAACGCAGACCCACCATACTGATAAGCGCGCCCAAAACTGCCGAAATCAGCAAAGCTCCGATATAAGGCGAATAATACATAAGCTTTTCGCCCATATTGCTCTTAACCATACCATTTATAAAATTTACAAACATTTCCGCTACGACCTGACGTTTCTTCTCGGGAACTTTTTTCAGTCCCTTGGTAAGCCACATACACAGCAGAGTTACTATGACTATAATAAGCCAGCCCATAACCACTGTTTCAGTGACCTGAATTTTACCGTCAAGGAGTTCAAACACAATCTTAGGTCCGTTTCCTACATCAGTCATCTGAATTTATCCTTTCTTAACGGATGCGCTTTATTCAAGCGCGTCCCTTTGTAAACTGAATTACCGTCAATGTGATCTTTGGGAAAAACTGCGGCAGGAGTATACCTGCAAAATTCAGATACCCTGTCAGCATTCCCGCAGCGCAAAGACCAAACAGTCCCGCAAATCTTATCATATAGCAAGCCGTCATAGCTCTGCCGCCTTTTTTCTTGTCAAGCTTTACCGCTCTTTCGCACACTCTTGCAAGATACTCATAGCAAAGACACATATATCCGTAACCGATCAAAAAACCCAGCAGATTTTTAAATTCAAATCCCCATATAAGGGTAAAAAGCCAGCAAACCGCAGTCATAATCCCGCTAGCAGGATATATTTTATTAAGCAGAGGACGCAGAGCAGATGTTTCGTTATTAGCCACACAAGACCTCCCGCTTTCATTTAAGATCGATCAGTTAACGTTACTATTATACCACTTCGCTTTGAAATTTTAAAGAGGGCAAGACCATTTTCAACACACATTTTACATTTTGTTCATTTGATATTCACATTATTTTACCATTTTAGTTAAAATTGGGAACTAATAAATATTTTGAAAATAATCAAAGTTTGACTTTTTTCAAAAATTAAATACGCCGTACTGACGCTCAAAGAAGGCAGTACGGCGCAGACTTTTTACAACGAAGTTACGGTAAATCAAATTATTTTATTAACGAAGAATATCGTCGATAACCCTTTCGCCCGTGCTGAGAGTATCGTCAATGATATCCTCGCCTCCGCTGATAGTATCGTCGATACCGTCGTCAATACGGCTCATCAGACCTTCTCCGCTTTCGTCCGCTCTTGAACTTTCAGTAACTCTCGAAGTATCTCTGCTTTCATCTGTTATCGAAGATGTGGAAGCTGTTGCGTTAGATGAGTTTGCATCTGATGAAGCCGTATCGTCATCTCTTGAGGAGCAGGCGGTCATAACCGATGCGCAGCATAACACGCAAAGCGCCATTGCAAATAACTTTTTCATAACTAAAATCCTTTCGTAATAAATGTAGCCAAATACATACCATTTTCGGTATTGCTGACACCTTTATTATCACTCGGAATTCAGAAGATATTCATTTTTCCTAACTTGGATTAATTTTCCTAAAATAAAAAATTATCATAAAGAGCCCGTAAGTTCGTTTACTATCCTGCCGGCAATGATAAGTCCCGCGCATGAGGGCACAAAGGCATTACTTCCAGGACGCAGCTTTTCACCCTCGGGGATCTGAGGCTTCTTTGCCTCCTCCTTTGAATAAACAACCGTCAGCTTTTTAACTCCGCGTTTTTTAAGCTCACGGCGCATTACTCTTGCAAGAGGACAAACCGAGGTTTCATATATATCGGAAAGCTCAAGCATTTCAGGGTGAAGCTTATTTCCTGCTCCCATTGATGAAATGAGCGGAGTTCCCGCCCTTTCGCATTCTACTGCAAGGCTGATTTTTCCGGGGACAAAGTCAATGGCGTCAACCACATAATCATAACGGTAAAGATTAAATTCAGATGCATTATCAGGAGCATAAAAAACTGCATTGGCATTCACCCTGCACTGCGGATTTATCACAGCAATCCTTTGCTTAGCCGCCTCAACCTTAAAAATACCGATTGTTTGCGTAGTAGCGATAATCTGACGGTTCAGATTTGAAGGCGCTACAGTATCGTTATCAAAAATATCGAGCTGACCGACCCCGCTGCGTGCGAGAGCTTCAACTGCATATCCGCCTACTCCTCCAACTCCGAAAACTGCAATTTTGGATTTTTTTAACGCATCGATCTTTTCCTTTCCGTAAAGCATTTCAAGTCTGGTCAAATAATTTTCCATTGATGTCCGCCTCCATTAGACGCATAAAATTAGAGGTAAGCCGCTTAAAAATTGAATGATCCATATTCGGTTGATATAAAGCCTCTTATCTATAATTATAGTTTACCCCACACGCAGGCAAATGTCAAGCGTATAATAATTGTATTTCTGATGAGATCTGATCTTTTGTTTCTTATACTTATTGGGTATTGACTTACTTTAAAAGGTAGTGTATAATTTACATTACAAGACTTATGTTACTAAACGAAAGGACTGAAAATCCATGGCAAGAACTCTCACGGCTGCGCAGATCATAGAACGGAGCATTATAAAAAAATACCGAAATAATCTATGGAACAAATTTGTTATGGGCATTAAGGACTACAATCTCATTTGTCGGGGAGACAGACTTGCAGTCGCTGTCTCGGGAGGGCAATCCTCTGTAGTAATGGCAAAATGCATACAGCACTTACAAAAATATTCCAATGTGAAATTTGAAGCTGTGTATATCACATTTGACCCCGGTTTTTCAGAAGATAAGCTTTCCAAACTGTCTCAGGATTTTAAAACGCTGAACCTCAGTCCTGAAATTTTCAGATCAGACAGCAATATTTTCGTCAAATGCCAAGGCTCGGAAAATGTTTGTAAAAGCTACGCTGACACCGTAATCGAAGAACTTTTGAAAAAAGCAAGTACACTGGGGTGCAATAAGCTGGCATTGGGAGATAATTTCGATGACGCGATAGAGTTTATTTTTACCAATATGGTTTATAACAGCAAAGTAGAAAGCATGCTGCCTAAAATCCATGAACAAAATTTTCCCGAAGTTGAGATCATCAGACCTATGTATATGGTCAAAGACGAATATATAAGTGATTTTCAAAGGTACAATTCATTAAATCTGACCAAAAGCGTTTACGAAGGCACTCCGCTTTCCGAACACCCTCAAACGCTGGAAATGTTTCGTCATAAAACCGAAGTCAAGGCGCTGATGAACCGTTTCAGAAATACAAATGAAAACATAGAAAACAACATATTCAAAAGCGTTTACAACGTAAATCTCCGCACTATTGTAGCTTACAGCCGCCATGGAAAGCAATACGGTTTTCTGGATAATTTTCGTCTTAACGGTACAGCCGGAACACTTGATGAAACAGGCGGAGATTATGATATTTACGAATGAAAGCAAAAAAACGTTGAAAAAATCCCAAAAAAGTCTTGACAAAACAAGCTCGATAGTGTATAATATATTACTGTTGAGTGCTGCTATGGCTCAGCAGGTAGAGCACATCCTTGGTAAGGATGAGGTCACCGGTTCAAATCCGGTTAGCAGCTCCAATGGAAAAAGCCTTGAAATTGCGTGTTTATGCGATTTTAAGGCTTTTGTTATAAATGTGTTATTTGTTCTGAATGTTGGTGAAATCGCGTGAAAATTTAGTGTAAGTGTGTAAATAAGTGTGTAATACATCTTATTGCGAAAGGATGTCCCAAACTAAACACTAATATACTCCTGCCTCTCAGCCAACATCTTTTGAGAAAAACCGTCAACATATAACAGCTCAAGAAAATTAGAGAACTCGTGAATTTGCTCTCTTAGTTCAATCACTTTGTTAGACAATTCTAAATCAATCAGCAGACAGTCAGCTATTTCTTCCGCCGTAGCAGTATTTATATTAACAGGTCTCATTACTTTTTCGACGGTTGTTGTCGTTATCTCCGATGTAGTTTGAGTAACAGTGGTCGTTGTTGTAGTTGTGGTCTCCGCAGGTCTAGTGATCTGAGCTGGCTCCTCATATACAATTTC
>CAYNPW010000095.1:0-8563 GCA_964399215.1 uncultured Ruminococcus sp.
CGACCGTTTTATTCCTTGTTGGTGCCTTTCGCAGAAAGGTATGGTTATAAATGAACAAAAAAGAAATAAACGAAATAAAAAAGAACTTCAGCGACGACTGCGGCTTTTTTACCGTGAACCACGTTATCACCGCATTTGTGGACGCTGAGAAAAATATCAAATGCAAGACAAATCAACTCTACAACATCATTCCGCAGGAGGAAAGCGAGCTGATAATGGCAAATCTGAAAAAAGTCCTCAGCGGAAGAATAGGCGGCAATCTGCTGGAGTATGCTTTTCCAAAGGACGCTTATCTGGAGGGCGGTGCGCAGCAGTTTTTATACGGCGTACTCAAAAGCAAGCTGACCGACGACGAGGCGGTCGATAGCTTCCTTAACGCTATTGTGGAAAAGGTTGAATATATCTCCACCTACACGATTTTTGCGGCGCATTGTACATATTCTGTCCTCAACAAGAATAAAATGGGCGAGCTTGAGGACGAGGCTGAGTGCGACTATAATTTTATTATCACGGCAATATGTCCTGTAAATCTCCGTATCGACGGACTTATTTACAATGAGGAAAGTAATTCGATCGCCAAAAAGGAAAGCTCCGACAGAATTGTTGAACTTCCTACCGACGGATTTTTGTATCCGCTTTTTAATGACCGTGCGGCGGACGTCAACGGAGTGCTGTACTATACGAAAAACGCCAAAAAGCCCAATACTTCAATGATAGAGGACTTCCTCGGCTGTGAGTTCGTTATGACAGGTCAGAACGAAAAGGAGACCTTCCATTCGATTTTAAATAATGTCTGCGGCGAGGAGCTTGACTACGACCTCATTACCACAGTAAATGATAAAATCCAGACTATCATTGACCGGAGCGCCCACGAGACTGAGGTCACGACCATTGACAACAACAAGCTTTCCTCAATTCTGTGGGAGGCGGGCGTAAGTCAGGAAAAGCTTGAAAATCTTCCAAAGGTATACGATCAGCATATGGGGGACAAGCCTATGACGGCAGTCAATCTCGTGGACAAAAAGACGGTACTGACAGTTCCCAGCATTACGGTAAATATCGGTAAGGACGCAGTCGATAAGGTGAAAACTCAGGTCATTGACGGAAGAAAGTGTCTTGTTATCGCTTTGGACGACCCTGAAATTTCCATAAACGGACTTGAAACTAAGATCGAATGACGAGGTAAGAACAATGATAAATAAAATTCTGGACGAGATAGAACAGCTTGTAGGCACAGATGATTTTGAGTATGAGGCTGAAATGAAAATGGAACAGCTTGAAGAAATGGGCGTGGGAATTGAGGCTGTAACTCCTATTCTGCAAATTATGGAGAGACATTCGTTGGAAGATTTCGGCGCGCCCGGACCATTGGTTCAGTTTGCGGAGAGATTTTACAAAAACGGCTATGAAGAAAGGCTGATCGAGTCTTTAAAAAGACGTCCCGCAGCGCATACTGTGTGGATGCTTAACAGAATTATCAACGGGAGCGACAAAAAAGACGAATACATTGCCCTTTTGAAAGAAATCACAGAAAGAACCGATATAGAGGAAGAAATAAGAAGATCCGCTCGTGAATTTGTCGGCTATCAGAGTAATAAGTAAATTTCTAAGTGAAAGGTTTAGTGGACGATATGGAAAATTCACGAATATGCGAAGAATGTTATTCAGATGAAAACAGAATAACGCCGCTGCTTAACCCATTGGACTGTCTGCAAAATCATACTCAGTATATCTGCGGAACCTGTGGGCGGTGTATCTGCATTGAGAAAGACCCCCACAGAGGTCTGCAAAGGTGGAATTTTCCCTTTAAGTCTTTGGAAACCGCAAAGCTTTATCTGAGAACGGCGGACTATACTGTGAAAAGGTCCTGCGGTATTTATGAGATAACAAGCAAAAACGGCAGGATCTCATATAAAATTTTTGCTTCGGCTGATGATCTACAGACGTTTTTAAAGAAGAACAAGGACAAGGTATGCAAAGATATGAAATCCATATTTTCCGTCTGCAAGTATCTTGAATATCCAGATACGCAGGTGCGGAGGTTATCCGATTTTGAAATTGAGAAATATATGTCGGAGCGGTTTGTTTGAATTTGTAACTACACGCAAAAATCCCCTGAGAAATGTTCTCAGGGGTTATTTTATGCCTTTTTCCTGCTCATTACATCATAATATAAATAGTCGCCGTAATTGACCTTTATCAGATTTGTTTCTATTGCAGTGTATCCTCTTTTAAGATATATTCTTTTGGCAGGCAATGAGGAGTCCAGAAGTATCTCGTCATACTTTTCAAAAATTGATCTCTCACAATAGTCCAGTAATTCACGTCCGTAGCCTTTTCCCTGATATTGCGGCAGTATAAACAGACGGCATATTTCTCTGTCGTTTACAGTTGCAGTACCGATCGGATTTTCCTCGTTATCAAAACACAGGAATACCTTATTATTCTGTATGTCATTGATTATATTTTCGTCATTGTGATGTCCGAGGAAGAACTCCACCGCTCCCTTTGGATAATAGTGGGGATAAACCTCTTTGATTGTTTTTACGGTAATTTCCTTTACTATGTTGAAATCAGCGGGTTGTGCTGTCCTGATATTCATATTGTTTCCTTTCTTATGGGATGCCTGATAACGGTTTTCCACTTTTCGGGGGCAGTTTTCCGAGGATCGGAGAGATAGATCTCGTGGTGCAGACGGTCGTCGGTAATATCGTTGACGTACCCGTTCTTCGATATATACTTGTCCATTATCTCTACAGTTGCTGGCTCGTTGTCATACGAACCGCAGTGCATTATCTGTACGCATAAGCCCTCGTCCACTGAGAGAAATTCGGCTGAGGAGCAGTCAAGCTTTTTCTTCTTTTCCGCTGTGTGTACCGCCCAGTCAAAGTCCTCTTTAGTAACAAAATCAGGCAGACGAATTACAGATATCCAGTTGAAACCCGACTTGTCGGAGTAATCGATCCCTGTTACACAATCCTGCCACCAGAAACCCTCCAGCGGCGGAACAACATATTCAAAAAATCCCTCTATTTTATGATCGGTCTTATAACTCATTTTAAGCGTGTAAGCGACAGCATACAGTACGGATATCGCCTGCTTATATGTGCCGCCCTCTTCGTTGGGATCGCCTTTACCGCGAACCGCAATATAATTCATTTTTGGGATAGTCACTATCTCAGGTTTGTTCTTGGGCATATAAAATTCCTTGAACTCTTTCTTGAAGTCAAAAGCCATATTTTTCCTCCTTAGGTTTATTAGTCCAGCTTTCCGAAGCAGAATTCTCCGTTCTCGAAGATCAGATAGCTGTGAGCGGAATTTTCCTTTGGAATTGATACCGAACCCGAGTTTACATATGTGTAATCTCCGCAGTTCTTTATGAGCGGGACATGAGTGTGTCCGCACAGAAGAATTGCATTTTTTGCAAGGGGCGGAGGATTATCGCAGCCCCATTTGTGTCCGTGAGTTGCGAAAATAGTTTTTCCGTCGGCGTAAATCAAAGCATAGTCCGCCAATATCGGGAAGTCAAGCACCATTTGATCGACCTCGGTATCGCAGTTACCCCGTACGCAGAGAATTTTTTCTTTTAGGGGATTAAGCATAGCGATAACCTCTTTCGGGGCGTAATCTTTAGGAAGATCGTTTCTAGGTCCGTGATAAAGAATATCCCCCAAGAGCACAAGCTTTTCGGCATTGCTCTTTTGAAAAGCGTACAGCATTTTTCTGCACCAGTATGCCGAGCCGTGAATGTCCGAGGCAATAAATAATTTCATGTTATCACCCCTATTTGTTAAGCTCCGCATATTCTCCGCGGATAGCATTGTAGATCTGACAGCCCTTTTCCTTTTTAAATGCTTTTACCATTCTGATGTAAAGCTGCTGCTTTGTGCTGACCGTACGGAAAAGCTCATCGATCGTTTTCAGTTCCTCCTCGGTGCACAAACCTGAGAGAAGTTCGGCAAGCCGAGCTGAAATGACATCGTGAAATACGGTTTTTTCTTCTTGGATTTCCTCCGACTGTACTTCCTCTTTTGGTTTTTCCGAGGGATTTTCAGCAACGTACAATGCTTTGAGGCGTAGATATTTAGGTCTTAAAAGCTTGTAATAGTCTGTCGCATGAGCTTTGAACTCCTTGGCAAGAAGATTGTGGAATTCCTCCTTAGTCGCTGAAACAGCAAGCATTTGAGCAATATTCCTAATATCATCCTCAGAGCAGTCGGTTGATTTCAAAGCAGCCGCAAGATTTTCATTATAGGTTGTTGGTTTTTTCTTTTTTATTCTTGCAGGCTTTTTGACAGCAGGCGTTTTTTCCGTCTTGTACTCTTTCTGTACAATTTCTTGTGCTTCTTCTTTCTGCGCTGTTTCTTCGTCAGTAATATCATCGTACTGTTCTTCGACAGCTTCTTCAATATGCTCCTGAACCTCAGCAAGGCTTTCAGACGAAGTCTCATTGGATTCATCGTTCTCGGCAGAAGCTGTGCTATCCGATTCCTCGGATATAGTGGCTAGCTCGTGATTTTCTTCCTGTGTGTTATCTTCAGTCTGTTCTTCTGTTTTGCCCGCCTGAGCGTAATTAATAGCCGCAATAATCGTACGGGTACGATAAACTGTGCAGTCGGGCGAAGGCTCAAACTTAGCCTGCCAGAAATCGTGGAGAAAATCAAAGCCCTTATCGTTGCTGATAATGAAAATATGGCTGTATTCGTTTCGTCCCACAAGGTAGCCGAGCAGAGTAGCAAGCTGGAAATCCAGCGCATTTTTGCCGCCCACATTTACTTTTAAGTACTGTATCTGAGCAGCCGAAGTCAGCACCTTCTGATGCATTTCAAAGCTTATGGTGTCTGAATTTTCGCTGTAAAAGACAATGACCTTATCTGTTTCGCCAAGAGAGTCAATGCCTGCAAGTCCTTTGGATTTTACGTTTTCAAAGTCAACTAAGTAAATTTTCATGATGTTTTCCTTTCGGTATGTCTGTTATGATTTCTTGTTCCTGTGGATTATCACAGCCGTTATTGTAATAATTCCGGCACAGAGGATTCCTCCGGCAATGGCGATCGTCACTGCGGTCATATCTGTTATATCCTCTGTATCGGGATAGAAATAGGTCTTTGAACGTACAGCCTTGTCAACGACTTCGGCTATGACCTTGTGTCCCTCAGCATTGGGGTGAATATCAAAATTTTTGATTGTGGTGATATCTCCGCACCTGCCCTTGAAGCTTGCGGCAACATCTACAACGGTGTAATTTTCAAGTCCGTCCTCCGTAATTGCATTTTCGCTAACTGTCTGATTGATTATACCGATTTTTTCGTCTGCAAAATTTACAAGAAATTGCAGCCTATCGTAATACTCAAAGGGATTGTACAAGGTCTGCACAAAAAGCTTTGCGGAGGTCTTATTGTGTACCTGAGAGATTATTTTCGTAAAATTATCGGTATATCCTGTTAGAGCCTCATCCATTTTATCGGAAAGCCCTCCGAGAGCTTCGGCAGCGGTAAAAAGATTTACACTTCCGTCTTTCCAGTTGTCTCCGCCTCCCGGCTTAAGCCCCAGATCGTTACCGAGAAAGTCCAGAAATATTTCAAGGATATCATTTCCGCCGATAGATATAACTACAGCGTCACTGCCGTTAAGAGCATCGTCAAACTCTCCGTTTTCCAGATGTCCCAGAAGCTGAGCGGAGGTGTCTCCGGTGACTGCAACGTTCACCATTTGTGTAGGATATTTCCCCATAAGCTCATCTGCGTATTCGGCTTTCAGGATATTGGGGTAGGACATACAATGATAGTTGTCATCGGAGGAATAGCCCTCCAGTCCGAAGCCTGCCGGTATTGAGTCACCCAGAAAGGTTATTTTAGGCGGGATATGGGATTCACGCTCAATCTCCACTGTTTTTGTCATACAGCCTGCCGCAGACAGCGCAAACGCTCCAGCTAAAACGGCAGCGGCAATTCTTTTTAATATGTGTTTCATAAAATTACCCCTTAACAATAAAGCGTATGATACAAACGCTGATTAATATGTTCCTTACATTATATTGTATCACATTTTATAATATTGTACAACTACTTTTTAATTTTTTTACATTTACTTGACTTTTTCGGTCTGTTGTGATATTATATAATAAAAGAATATGAAATCATATTATTGATATATACAAAGCGAGGGTGATTTTCAAGTGACTGATTTTTACTATCCTGTTTTGAGTGACGAATATAATCTGCCGATGTATGTTCTTGGTGTAGGAGCAAGGGATAGAGAATGGCATTTTATAAGGGACGAGGGTTATCCGAATTATCAGATAATTTACTGCACAAGAGGGCAAGGCATTCTCAGACTGGGCGGAGAGGAATATACTATCAATGCGGGTGACGCGTTTTATCTTCCGCCTAAGGTTCCTCACGAATATTATCCAGTGGAGGAAATTTGGGAAACCCACTGGATAACCTTTGACGGCAGGGAAGTTCCCGCTGTACTGGAGCATATAAAGCTTGAAAAGGCAAAGGTTTTTCACATCAATGACTTAAATTCGGTGGACGCTATTTTCAAGAAGATAGTTTATCTTATGAAGACTAATTATTACTACTGCGGACATCAGTGTTCGGCGCATTTATATCAGTTTCTTATTGAACTGCATCGTGTGGTAAATTTGCAGAACGGCAGTCAGGACGGTCAGAAGTTAAACCAGTTACAGCCCGTTATTAACTATATCGACAAAAATTATCAGAAGGAACTGACACTTGTTGAGCTTGCGGAGCTTATCGATCTTTCTCCGCAGTATTTGTGCAGACTTTTTAAGGAATGTCTGAATTTGCGTCCGTTTGAATTTCTTGCACGAAAGAGGATACAGCAGGCAAAACTGCTGCTTTTGGAAGACAAGCTGAATATCAACGAGATAGCGACAAGAGTTGGATATAATGATTGCAGCTACTTCTGTGCTGTATTCAAAAAGCACGAAATGCTGTCGCCTGCGGAGTTTCGGTCTTTGCATAAAAAGGCTGGGATTTAAGAAATGTGCTTACTTGTACGACTGAAATATAAGAAAACGCCTCCGAGTATGACTTGGGGGCGTTTATGATGTTATGTTATAAAGTTTTCTATTCTATCGTTCCGCCGCCGATGACATATTCTCCGTCATAAAGCACAACTGCCTGTCCCTTTGAGATAGCCTTGTGCGGATTATCAAACTCAACTCTAATTCTGCCTCCGTCAAGAGGATAAACCGTGCAAGGCACATCCCGCTGATGATAGCGGGTCTGCGCAGTACATCTAAGCGGCTCGGTAAGATTATCGAATGGTATAAAATTAACGTCCCTTGCAGTGAGAGATGAACTGAAAACCTCGTTATTTGTGCCCATAACAAGTTTGTTATTCCCGATGTCCTTGCCAATGACAAAAAGCGGCTCGGAATAGGAAACTCCCACGCCTCTGCGCTGTCCTACGGTGTAGTGGATAAGCCCTCTGTGCTGACCCAGAACCGTACCGTCTGACAGGACAATATCGCCTGAGATCTGTTCGCCTTTTCTTTCGGTGATAAATCTGCCGTAGTCTCCGTCGGGTATAAAGCATATATCCTGAGAATCGGGCTTGTCCGCATTGACAAGTCCGTTTTCTTCAGCGATTGAGCGTATAGTATTTTTATTCAGGTCTCCAACGGGAAAGAGCGTGCAATCCAACTGTTCCTGCGTCAAACCGTACAGTACATAGCTCTGATCCTTCGCTCTGTCGCCTGAACGCTTTAACAGCCAGCGGCCGGACTTTTCGTCAAACTCCTTGGTAACATAGTGTCCCGTTGCTATCTTATCAAACCCCAGCAGCTTTGCTCTGTCCAGAAATCTGCCGAATTTAAGGTGTTTGTTGCACTCTATGCAGGGATTTGGCGTGCCTCCGTCAAGATATGTGTCAACAAAATTGTCTATTACCTTTTCTTTGAAGTCCGACGCAAAATTGAAAACATGGAAATTTATCCCCAACTTTAGCGCCACAAGTCTTGCGTCTTCAACGTCAGAAAGAGAACAACAGGTTTTGGATTTTTCAAGTCCTATATCCTCATTGTCGTAAAGATGCATGGTCGCTCCCGTGACTTCGCAGCCCTCGTCAAGCAGCAGCTTTACAGATACGGAGCTGTCTACGCCGCCGCTCATTGCAACGAGCACCTTGTTATCCATGACAATGATCGCAGTCGCAGTCTGACGGATGCCCCACAAAAGGAGTAGGGTCTATGCCCTGTCTGGTATAATAATCCGCAATCGCCGCTTTAATAGCCTGTTCTGCAAGTACGGAGCAATGTATCTTGACCTGAGGCAGTCCCTCAAGAGCCTCCACAACCGCTTTGTTTGTCAGTTTAAGAGCCTCATCAAGCTTTTTGCCCTTTATCATTTCCGTAGCGATAGAAGACGTTGCCACAGCTGCTCCGCAGCCGAAGGTCTTGAATTTAACGTCGGATATAACGTCTCCGTCAACCTTGATGTACATTTTCATAATATCTCCGCATTTAGCGTTGCCTACCTCTCCTACGCCGTCTGCGTCCTCAATTTCGCCTACATTGCGCGGGTTTGCAAAG
>CAYNPW010000096.1:0-8291 GCA_964399215.1 uncultured Ruminococcus sp.
GGAAAGTACCGCAGCAGGCTGGTAGATAAACTGGCTTTCGGTATGTATAATTCCAGAATTGATGGAAGTCGGTGCAAATACGACTGGGTGTCAAGAGATACAGAGGTCGTTGAACGTTATTCAATAGACCCCAAATGCAATTATATTTTCACTTTAAACGGTTTTGAAAATCTTGCAAGGGTGCTGTGGTACGTCAGCGCGGAAAAGTGGTTTGAGACTTATCCAAAGGAACTGCCCACATACCTTATCGCAGGTTCCGCCGATCCGGTGGGCAATTACGGCAAGGGAGTTCTCAGCGTTTATAACCGTCTTGCGGCTCAGGACTGCAATGTGGAGCTTAAGATCTACGAGGGCGCAAGACACGAGCTTGTCAACGAGCTGTGCAGGGACGAGGTTTACAGGGATACGGCTGAATTTTATCTGAATATTCTGGGCGAGGAACTACCCTGTGAGAATATAAGTACAGATAATTGTACAGAAAATACCGTTTCCGAGGGAGAAGAATAAATATGTTTGCAAGTATAAACAGTCTCGGCTTGCTGGGACTTAATGCATTTCCCGTTTGCGTGGAGATAGAGGCGTCCAAGGGGCTTCCCGCTTTTGACATGGTAGGACTTGCCGACGCCGCTGTCAGGGAAAGCCGTGAGAGGATACGTTCCGCCTTTCGCTGCTGCGGATTGAATTTCCCCTCTCAGCATATAATGGTAAATCTTGCTCCCGCGGACGTTAAAAAGTCAGGCTCCGTACACGATCTTGCGATAGCTGTTGCTCTGCTGAGGGTCATGGGATTTTCCGACGATGAGAGTTTAAGAAAGTCCGTATTCATAGGAGAAGTATCGCTCAGCGGAGAGATAAGAGCGGTGCAGGGCGTTCTTCCTATGACGATATTGGCGCAGAAATCGGGAATGGAGGAGATATATGTTCCTGCGGAAAATCTGCGCGAGGCGTCTGTGGTTGAGGGCATACGCTGTTATGGAGTTAATTCTATCGGTGAATTGGTGTTTCATCTCAGCGGCAAGGCGGAGATAATTCCCGCAGGGGTTTTCAAGCCCGAAAAGGAAAGCTATTTCGGCAATCTGGACTTTGCGGACGTCAAAGGACAGACTGCCGCCAAAAAGGCACTGGAGGTTGCGGCGGCAGGCGGTCACAACGCACTTATGATAGGTTCTCCCGGCTCGGGAAAGTCGATGCTTGCAAAGCGAATGCCCTCTATCCTGCCCGCAATGACCTTTGAGGAATCCATTGAGACTACCAATATCCATTCTGTGGCGGGACTTCTGGACAAAGAAAGTCCGCTTGTGACGGTTCGTCCGTTTCGTTCTCCGCACCATACGGTTTCTGCGGCAGGACTTGCGGGAGGAGGTTCCGTGCCAAAGCCGGGAGAAATATCTCTTGCGCATAACGGACTTTTGTTTCTGGACGAACTGGCGGAATTTTCACGTCCCGCGCTGGAGATACTCAGACAGCCCCTTGAGGATCAGCAGGTGACTATTTCAAGGGTTTCGGGAAGTATTACATATCCAAGCTCATTTATGCTGATAGGAGCGATGAATCCGTGTCCTTGCGGATATTACGGGCACCCTACGAGAAAATGTATATGCTCGCAAAAGCAAGTGTCCAATTATTTGAACAGAATATCGGGACCTCTGCTTGACAGGTTCGATATTCATCTGGAGGTAGCCCCTGTGGAATTTTCCGATCTGTCCTCTGCGGTAAAGGAAGAACCCTCCAAGGCGATAAGGGAGCGAGTTCAGCGTGCGAGAGACATTCAGAACAGGAGATTTGCAGGCACAGGAGTGACCTGCAATGCGAGAATCACTCCCGATATGCTCCACGAGGTTTGTCCTATGACAGACAGCGCAAAGGCTCTGCTTGAAAATGTATTCGACAGGCTGGGACTGTCCGCAAGAGCATACGATAAGATAATGAAGGTGTCCCGCACAGCCGCCGATATGGACGGTTCGGAGGTCATTGACAAAAAGCATATCGCCCTTGCAGTGCAGTACAGAAGCTTGGACAGAAAGTATTGGAACGGATAAATTAAAGGAATTGAGGAATAAGCTATATGAAAATAAGTGTAATGTCGTGTTTGCTGATCACAGCGTCCTTGGTTACATTGGGCGGCTGCGGAAACATCAAAGATAATTCAGGAGCGGTAAAACCTGAAAGTAAAGAAGTCGAAGCTGCTGTTTCTTATAATACAGCGGACGAACTCAGCGGTAAGGAGTTTAAATGTTTTTACAGTGGTACGCCCGACGAGAAATACGACGTAGCGGCTGATAAGCCGGAGGAATTTTCTGAGTGTTATGAAAATATGAAGAATAACTGGGAATTAGTCTCGGAAAGTACAGCTGAAGAAATGTCCGATACCTATGGCGGTCTGTATTATGTTGTAGAGACATACAGCGAGGGGGAAATTGTTTCTCAAATGTATCTTATCAATAATATCGATGCAAATGCGCAAACTTTGGAGGAGTACAGCGAGGTAATGTTGTTTGATAAGCAGACTGATACAGTACGGACTATGAAATGTGATAACGGGGATTACAGTAAGATTTATCAACTGGTGCAGAACTCAATATAATATGATAATATGCGGGTATAAATATGGGAAAACAGATAAATTATTATATGGACTACGAAAGCTTCCTGAAAGTGGCTCAGTTGGCGCTGGACTGCGGCTGTATTATCATAAAAGAAGATCTGAAAAGCAGACCTGCCAGAGTAATTCAGTCAAGGGATATTTCCGTTGTGACAAAGGACTGCCGGGATTACTATTTTTATCTTCCTGAGGCAGGGGATATTGTAATAAATACCTATGAGATCGGAGAAAGACTTTCCCACGGTACAGGCAAGGAAGGCAATGCTCTGATAGAGGCGGGATTTATGGTAATATGGGAGGAAAGAAAGGAGATACGCAGCAACAGATTATATGTCACAACAGGCTATTATGAAGACGACGGAATGTGGGTACCCCGTCCTGAATGTCTGACTAAGGTGTATAATAAGCTGGTAAGACTTGTGAAAAAGCTCGCTCCGTATACTGAGATCACGGACATGGTCACAAGAACCGATAGTGAGTATTATTTAGAGAAACAGCAATGGACGCATAAGGAATATGTGACCGATCATTGTCTCAGCCTCAGGAACGAGCAGGGGTATAAATTGGTATAATAATTTATATTTTTCGAGAAGGTAAATGACCTTAACTGAAATAAACAAGAGTGCTTCGTTAACTGAAAATTTACGAAATGCTCACAGAACGGTAATTGTAGAACTTTTTCGCTCGAATTTTGCGATTTTTGTTTAAAACGCAGAAAATGCTTAAAATCGAATATTTATAAGGTGTAAAAGTCTTGACAAGGGTTGTGCAGTATGATATAATTGTATACTGTATCATAATGGATTTTTACACCTTTTTCTTATATATAAATAAGGAATACTGCGGTGAAAATTCGTGGCGCAGGCGTGTTTTACGGGCGTCTGTGCGGTGACATTTTGAAATAAATTAAGGAGTGATCGAGCCTATGGTGAATGTCAAGGACGTAAAACTTGGTAAAAACACTAGAAAAAGCTTTGCTAAGATCAATGAAGTCTTGGAAATGCCTAACCTTATCGAGGTGCAGAAGAACTCGTATCAGTGGTTTATGGACGAGGGACTGAAAGAGGTATTCAGGGACGTTTCAGCAATCACAGACTACAACGGCACACTCGAGCTGACCTTTGTCGATTACCGCTTTGACGAGGAGGCTAAGTATACGATCGCCGAGTGCAAGGCGAGGGACGCAACATATGCTGTCAAGCTGAATGTTAAGGTAAGACTGAACAATCTTGAAACGGGTGAAATCAAAGAATCCGAGGTCTTTATGGGCGAAATGCCTAAGATGACCGACAGCGGTACTTTCGTTATTAACGGCGCTGAGCGTGTTATCGTATCTCAGCTTGTGCGTTCTCCCGGCGTTTATTACGCTTTTGATAAGGATAAAACCGGTAAGGATCTGTTCAAGACTACCGTTATCCCTAACAGAGGCGCGTGGCTTGAGTACGAAATGGATTCAAACGACGTTGTATATGTAAGGATTGACAAGAACAGAAAAATCCCGATCACGACTTTTGTCAGAGCTATAGGTTTCGGCACCAACGAAGAGATCGAGGCTGTTTTCGGCGTTGACGAGAGACTTACTCAGACCATTATGCAGAAGGATCAGACTGCAAACAGAGAAGAGGCTCTTATCGAGGTTTATAAAAAGCTCCGTCCGGGTGAACCGCCTACGGTTGAGTCTGCGGAAACTCATCTTAACAATCTGTTCTTTGACGCTAAGAGATATGATCTTTCCAGGTTCGGACGTTATAAATACAACAAGAAGCTGGGCGTGGGTTCGCGTCTTGCAGGCCACAGAATTACGAGAAATATCATTAATCCCATGACGGGAGAGATCATGGCGGAAGAGGGAGAGCTCATAAGCTATGAAAAGGCTGTTGAGATCGAAACGGTAGGCGTTAAGGAGGCTTATGTTACCGTTGAGGTAAAGGAGTACGAAACCGCTCCTACGGGCGAAACCGTTATAAAGTTTGTCGACAAGGAAGTTAAGATCATCGGAAGCGGAATGGTAGATATGAAAGCTTACGTTGATTTTGATCCTGTGAAATGCGGCATTAACGAGAAGGTATCCTTTGCGGTCCTGAAAGAAATTCTTGATGAATTCGGAGATAACGAAGAGGAGCTTATCGAGGCTGTAAAGGCTAATGCGGACAGGCTTGTTCCTAAGCACATTGTTATAGACGACATTGTTGCAACCGTTTCATATTTTCTCAATCTCTGCGACGGCGTTGGTACTGTGGACGATATCGACCACCTTGGCAACAGAAGAATCCGTTCGGTAGGCGAACTGCTCCAGAACCAGTTCAGGATCGGTTTCACAAGAATGGAAAGGGTTATCCGTGAGAGAATGAACATTCAGTCTCAGGACAGCGATGTTGTAACTCCTACCGCTCTTATCAATATAAGACCTATTACCGCTGCGATCAGGGAATTCTTCGGTTCGTCTCCCTTGTCCCAGTTTATGGATCAGAATAATCCGCTGGCAGAGCTTACGCATAAGAGACGTCTTTCGGCTCTCGGTCCCGGTGGTCTTTCGAGAGACCGCGCAGGATTTGAGGTTCGTGACGTTCACTATACTCATTATGGAAGAATGTGTCCTATAGAGACCCCTGAAGGACCTAATATCGGTCTTATCTCCTATCTTGCTTCATTTGCAAGAATAAATGAATACGGATTTATCGAGGCTCCTTACAGAAAAGTAGATAAGGAGACAGGAGTTGTTACCGACGAGGTAGTTTATATGACTGCGGACGTTGAGGACAACTTTATGGTAGCTCAGGCAAACGAGCCTCTTACCGAGGATCATAAGTTTGCAAGAGTCAAGGTAAACGGAAGGTACAGAGATCAGATACTTGAGATCGAAAGAGAAAAGATCGACTTTATGGACGTTTCTCCTAAAATGGTAGTTTCCGTTGCTACCGCTTGTATCCCGTTCCTTGAAAACGACGATGCAAACCGTGCGCTTATGGGCTCAAACATGCAGAGACAGGCTGTGCCGCTGCTTAAGACCGAGTCGCCTATCGTAGGTACGGGTATGGAGTACAAGGCTTGTATCGATTCGGGAGTTGCAGTAGTTTCAGAAGCTGCGGGCGTAGTTGAAAGCGTTGACGCAGATAAGATCGTTGTCCGCGAGGACAGCGGTATGCTCCGCACATACGAGCTGACAAAGTTCAAGCGTTCAAATGCGGGTACTTGTACAAACCAGAGACCTATCGTTGAAAAGGGAGAGCGTATTGAGGCTCATCAGATAATCGGCGACGGTCCTGCAACATCAAACGGCGAGCTTTCTCTCGGTAAGAACGCTCTTATCGGATTTATGACATGGGAAGGCTACAACTACGAGGATGCTGTACTGCTTAATGAAAATCTTGTAAAGCAGGATAAATACACTTCAATTCACATTGAAGATCTTGAAACAGAGGCAAGAGATACAAAGCTCGGTCCTGAGGAGATAACAAGAGATATTCCGAATGTGGGCGAGGACGCTCTTAAAGATCTCGATGAAAACGGTATTATCAGAATAGGCGCTGAGGTCCGTTCGGGCGATATTCTGGTCGGTAAGGTTACGCCTAAGGGTGAAACAGAGCTTACGGCCGAGGAAAGACTGCTTAGAGCTATTTTCGGCGAAAAGGCAAGAGAAGTAAGAGATAATTCGCTGAAGGTTCCTCACGGCGAAGCCGGTACGATTATAGACGTAAAGATATTCACAAGAGAGAACTGCGACGAGCTTTCTCCGGGAGTTAATATGCTGGTAAGGTGCTATATCGCTCAGAAGAGAAAGATCTCCGTCGGAGATAAAATGGCGGGACGTCACGGTAATAAGGGCGTCGTTTCAAGAATTCTTCCTCAGGAGGATATGCCGTTCCTTGAGGACGGAACTCCTTTGGATATATGCCTTAATCCTTTGGGCGTACCTTCACGTATGAATATCGGTCAGGTTCTTGAGGTTCATCTCGGTATGGCTGCAAAGGCTCTTGGCTGGAAGATAATGACTCCTGTATTCGACGGTGCGCACGAGGCTGATATTCGTGAATGCTTTAAAATGGCTCAGCAGAATTATCTTGAGCATAAGGACGACGATTTTGAAATACACCCAATGGACGAGGTGATCAATCCAAACGCCATTAGTATGAGCGAGGACGGAAAGTTCACTGTTTACGACGGCAGAACGGGCGAAAAGTTTGATAATAAGGTTACGGTAGGCTATATGTATTACCTTAAGCTCCACCACCTTGTCGACGATAAGATCCATGCGCGTTCGGTAGGTCCTTACTCGCTGGTAACACAGCAGCCTTTGGGCGGTAAGGCTCAGTTCGGCGGACAGAGATTCGGTGAAATGGAAGTATGGGCTCTTGAGGCTTACGGCGCTGCTTACACTCTTCAGGAGATCCTTACTGTCAAGTCCGACGATCTTAACGGACGTGTCAAGACCTACGAGGCTATCGTTAAGGGTCAGAATGTTCCTAAGCCGGGAGTCCCCGAGGCGTTCAAGGTTCTTATCAAGGAGCTTCAGTCGCTTTGTCTTGACATCAAGGTGCTCAACATCAACAATGAGGAAATCGATCTTAAACAGAAGTTTGACGACGATGACGACTTTGTTCCTGCAACGGCTTATGCTGACGACAATACCGAATTGTCCGCAGAGGCGAACGATTTTGACGACGGCTTTATGGCTGAGGATGAGGACGGCCTTTCTGAGATCGACGACGCGGATCTGGATGATTTCGGCGTTGACGATGATGAATCAGATCTGTTCATTGAGGAATGATTTGAATTTCTGCGGCTGCGGACGGCGAAAGCTGTCTGCGTCAGCCGTTTCATACACACGTTGACTAATTAAACAGGAAGAAGGTACTGCTGTTGGATTTTAATGTATTTGAATCAATAAAAATCGGTCTTGCGTCCCCCGACAAGATCCGCGAGTGGTCTTACGGCGAGGTTACAAGACCTGAAACAATAAATTACCGTACTCAGAAACCTGAAAAGGACGGCTTGTTCTGCGAAAAGATATTCGGTCCACAGAAGGACTGGGAATGTCACTGCGGTAAGTATAAGAAGATCCGTTTTAAGGGCAAGGTCTGTGAGCGCTGCGGCGTTGAGGTAACAAGAGCCAAGGTCCGCAGAGAAAGAATGGGTCATATCGAGCTTGCGGCTCCTGTTTCCCACATCTGGTATTTCAAGGGAACACCTTCTAGAATAGGTCAGATGCTTGAAGTATCTCAGAAGAGACTGGAGGAGGTTCTTTACTTCACAAAGTATATTGTAATCGACCCGGGTAATACCGAGCTTGTCAAATGCCAGCTCCTTACCGAGAAGGACTATAACGATATGCTTGAAAAATACGACGAGTCGGAATTCAGGGCAGGTATGGGTGCAGAAGCTATCAAGGAGCTTCTTGAGGAGATCGACCTGGAAAAACTCTCGGCTGAATTAAAGGCTGAATTAAAGGATCTGTCTGCGGGTCAGAAAAGAATTAAGCTGCTCAAAAGACTTGAGATCGTCGAGGCTTTCAGGACCTCAGGGAACCGTCCTGAGTGGATGATCTTGGACGTTGTTCCTGTTATTCCTCCCGACATCAGACCTATGGTTATGCTGGACGGCGGAAGATATGCAACAAGCGATCTTAACGATCTTTACAGACGCGTTGTCAACAGAAATAACCGTCTTAAAAGAATGCTGGAGCTTGAGG
>CAYNPW010000097.1:0-8074 GCA_964399215.1 uncultured Ruminococcus sp.
GTGCTGATAATCTGCTTAATTATCTGCTCAGTGAAAGCAGTGATTTTTTTGTTGCTCCGGCATCGACAAGATATCATGGAGCATACGAGGGCGGATTGTGTGAGCATAGCATTCACGTTTATGAATGCCTTAAGGATTATCTCGAAAGGACAAGAGTTCATGACGAATACGGACTGAATTATCCCGATGAAAGTATTGCTATCGTTTCTCTGCTCCATGATATATGTAAGGTCAATCTCTACAGAGTAAGCTACCGAAACGCAAAAAATGAGCAGGGCGTATGGGAAAAAGTCCCTTATTATGAGTACCACGATACACTTCCATACGGACATGGAGAAAAATCTGTATACATAGTCAGCAGCTATATGCGCCTGACAAGAGAGGAAGCCATGGCTATCCGCTGGCATATGGGATTTTCCGGAGAAGAAAACACCAATACTATCGGCAGAGCGCTTGAAATGTATCCTCTTGCTCTTGCGATGCATATTGCGGATATGGAGTCAACATTTTATATAGAGGGCAAGGAATAATGGAAATTTTTATTGACACAGACGGCTGTCCCGTTGTGGAATTGACTGTCAGAATTGCGGCTGAATACAATATAGACGTTACTGCTATCTGCGATCCGGCTCACGTTTTTAACCGCACGGACGTTAAGGTCATAACCGTTGAAAAGGGTGCGGACAGCGTGGATTTTGAACTTATCAACCGAATACATAAAGGTGACATAGCGGTGACTCAGGATTATGGACTTGCAGCTATGTGCCTAGCGAAACAAGCTTTTCCAATTAATCAGAACGGTCTTGTTTATGACAGCGGTAATATAGACAGTCTTCTGAATGCAAGAGCGGCAGCACAGAGAATACGCAGAGGCGGAGGACGGCTTAAAGGTCCTAAAAAACGAACGTCACAGCAGGACTTTGATTTTTATTCAGCATTGAAAAAGCTCATCGAAGATAATATTTAAGGCAGTATCGTACAATGACTATTTGTTAGTTTTTACGATATTGCCTTAATTCCGCCGACGCAAATGTCGTTTTTTGTAGAATTAGTATTTGTTTTTCATTTTAGCAATACTGCCGACTGGAGGAATAATTTCGTTGAAAGAAAAAATTCTTGCGCTTCTGAATGAAAAGGGGCTGTATATAGTCCTCGGAGTAATGTTGATCGCAGCCGCAATAACGGGTATATGTATGCAAAGCGATGATTCCTCTACTGTTGTAGTTTACAGCAATAATCAAAGCATATCTGAAAATTCAGATAACGGTTATTCTGCCAATAGCAGCGATATATCCGTTGATGTCAGCAAAAGCGGCGCAAAGTCAAGCAGCACAACTACAAAAATAACTACAACTACACAAACAGAAACAACTATAGATAGTTCAGAGCCGCAAACAGATGAGCCAACCCAGTTCCCCGTTGATATCAATTATGTCTCAAAAGAACAGTTAATGGAAATAAACGGCATTGGCGAAGTTACAGCTGACAAAATATTAAACTACCGCTCTGAAATCGGCGTTATTTACAATATGGACATCCTGACAGATATTTCGGGAATCGGCGAAAACACACTCTCACTTTTGAAACAATACTTATATGTATCGGAAAACGATTATCGTGATATAGTGGACTATATTGAAACTGAAGAACCGAAACAAACAGAAATCGTCACATCGGCAGATACTGAAGCAGTATTCACAGAAAAGCCAACTGAAACAACAACTGTTACTGTAAGCAGTACAACAGTTCAGACAACAACTTCCGAGCCTGTTATGCAATGTGTAAATGTCAACGAAGCTGACGCTGAGGAAATATCCGAAAAGCTGCTGATCGATATTGAGCTTGCCCAAAGTATTATAGATGTCCGTGAGCAGATACAAGTATACACAAATACTCTTGAGCTTTTATATGCAAAGGGTATGACCCAAAGCAAGCTAGCCGAACTTTGGGACTACATAATTTTATAGTATACAATAAAAGAGAGCAGACATTTCGTCCGCTCTCTGATTTCATAATTTTGTATTAAATTTAACCCCAGTAGGATCTCCAGATATTAAAGTAGCCCCACGGAATCTTGAAAGAATATGCGATCTTACTGCTTGTGGTCTTATAGCTTCGGTTGCACCAATAATAAACATTATAGTCATTCTTGATGTTCTTATAGGTAGTTTTTCCGTAAACTGCACCCCATACCGCAAGCTTTACTTTAGTGGGCACTTTTGCATATGTCGCACCGTCTCTTGTAAGAGCTGCGCTTGACATAAATCCGCCGCTGTTATAAATAACCTGCTGTATGCTGGTATATTTTTTATAATAAGGCGCCCATGTCTTACTGTTTGTGTACTTAGCAGCAACATATCTGTTTGCGACACAGTCTGCAACGTAAACTATTGGCTTATCCCACATTGAATTGTCGATCTGTCCAACCTCGTGATACACGATACGGCACATAGCCTCCCAGCCGGCCTGATCGTAATCCATTCTTGCAGTTTTAAGGGTCTGCACTGATGAAAATGCTGAATAAGTACTTCCCGAAACTGCCCTTACCTTGAATTTGTACTCTGTTGTTCTTTTCAGTCCGGTTACAGTGCAGTTTGTAGTTGTAACTGTCTTGTACTTTGTCCAAGTTTTATACTGTCCGCCCATAATATAAACATCGTACTTCTTTGCTCCGCTAACCGAATTCCAGTTGACCTTAAGAGTAGACGTCTGCTTTTTATATGGATGAGTATTCTCGCTTCCATATGTTTTTTCAGCAACAAGCTTCGGAGCCGTCAGTTTTGCAGTAGCAGCGCTTGCATCAAGCACGCTTGTGCCTGACATAATCACAGCGGCAACGATCGCCATAAGGATTACTGCAAATCTTCTGAATGAACCTATGTCTGTTGTTCTCTGTAAATTGACCATTTTTAATACTGACACGGGCTAAAATCTATTTATTGATCTTGACCCTGCCGTTTCACACCCTTTCGTTAATAATGCATCTTTTTATCTTCCTGCATTTTTAATTATGTTGTGTTGTTTTCCTTCGTCCGTTCAATGTACCATTTTGTAACCCTAAAAACAGCATACAGGCGTTAAAAGTTACAAACTGATTACAAATCACTACGTTATTGTAACACATTGATTGTACTTTGTCAAGCTTTTTTCTGAAAATCTTTTAATTTTGAACAAAAGATATAAAAAAACAAGCCTCTAAGTTATAAAAAATAAGCCTGTTGCATAGAATTTTATTGTAAATAATGAATTCGCAAAAGCCGAAAAACGGGGTGTTTTGATTTCGCCGGACAAAAAATCGGAATGCTTTGCGGTCAAAAAAGGCTTACCGCAGTAGTCAAATGCAAAAATTTTAACTGCGGGGAAAGAGGTACAAAATGATTAAATATTTACCGGAGGGAAAAATTTTCAATTCCGCTGACAACCGATACTATCTTCAAAGTGAAAAAACTATGCTGGAAGCTCAGCTTCACGGACTTATTCTTGAAGGACACGCCATACTGTGCGACGCAGAACACAATCTTATTGTTGAACTGCCTTTCGGCAAAGGCATTATTCCCAGAACAGAAGGGGCTATCGGAATTGAGGACGGTTCTACCAGAGATATTGCTCTGCTGTCAAGGGTAAATAAAACAGTATGCTTTAAGGTCATAAAAATCAGACATAATTCTCAGGGCGAAACAGAGTGTATTTTGTCCCGTCGGAAGGCTCAGGAGGAGTGCATGAAAAACCATGTCTCCATGCTCAAATGCGGAGAAGTGATTCCTGCAAAGGTAACTCATCTTGAGCCGTTCGGCTGTTTTGTGGATATAGGCTGCGGTATTCCCTCTCTCATTCCTATTGACGCAATATCTGTATCGAGGATTTCTCACCCGAATGACCGATTTTTTAACGGTCAGGATATATACGCTGTAGTTAAAGGCACAGAAGACGGAAGAATTTGTCTTTCACACAAGGAGCTTCTAGGAACATGGTCTGAAAATGCAGGCATGTTTTCCGCAGGAGAAACTGTCGGAGGAGTAGTACGTTCTGTAGAGCCATACGGCATTTTCATCGAGCTTGCTCCCAATCTTGCAGGACTTGCCGAGCCGCGTGAAAACGTCCGAGTGGGACAGGCGGCAAGCGTTTACATAAAAGCTCTGATACCCGAAAAAATGAAAGTAAAGCTTATTATAGTGGATGTTTTTGATAACGGCTGTTTTCCGTCAAAAATCAATTACTTTATCAACTCGGGAAAGATCGAAAAGTGGGTCTACTCTACCGAGCAAAGCGATAAACGTATAGTTTCCGAATTTCATGAAGAATAAAATCAAATTCAGCTAACCTCCGGCATACCGTAAAAACAGTCCGCAGAGCGAAGAAAATCGTTCTGCGGACTGTTTGATTTTTAATTTCTTTCATCAAAATTTTCTTTAACGTACTCGATGATCTCCATTTCAGAGTCGTACTCGCCTTTGCATGGGTAGGTATCTTTCATTTTAAGAGCCGCCCGATATTCAGCCTGAGCCTTGTCATAGTCCTTTTCTGTTATAAGATAGTATGCATACATCAGACGTTTTCTCATTATGTAGGTCCTGCCTGTCTGCTTTATGTAGGTCTGCAAATTCTTGTCGTAGTTTTCCATAACCTTTTCCCTGCTTTCGCCTGTAACAATACTTGTGAACATCAACTCGCATTTGCACTCGTTTTTGTAAATATCCACAAGATCGGGATTGTCCAGAACACGCTCGTATATTTCCTTTGCAGCTTCAAAATTATGTCGGTCAAGCTCTCTGTTGGCGCAAAGCAGAGCCTGCGCAGTTTCATAAATGCCGCTCTCGGGATCTGCTCCGTAAAAAAGTTCTTCCGGCATATCCTTCAGCCTGTTTCCCTTGTACTGCAAACCGTTGGCAGCCATACTGTTGAAGATCATCTTTCTGTTTTTCGGAGATTTATGCAGAAGATAGATATTATATCCGTCGTTGGGAAGTCCCATTGCCTTTATCGGTATCAAATTCATCAAAGCAAGAATTACTGACACTGCCGTAAATGCAGCGAAACACATTCCAACTGTCTTATTGGGAATAACAAGATACAATACAAGCCCTATGACAGCGCACAGTATATTGAAAAATCCTCCGCCGAAATGATACCAGAAATACGGCATATCCTCGGGATTTTCCACAGGCTCATGGGTCATAATGCATTGACCGCCAGTACCTGCTATAGTAAATTTTCTTCTGACAAGCTTACCGTCCTCCTTTACAACAGTAAGCGAACCTACTCTGAACGAAACAAACTCATATCCTGTTTTTAATCCGCACACAAGATGCCCTGCTTCGTGGATTATAAGTCCCAGTAAAATTGAGAGAAAAAATACCAGAATAACAAAAATCAGATATAAAAAGGAAAATTCCCCGTCGTCCCCCGAATTATTCATTAATGCAGCCACCACAAATCCCGTTACCGCACCAAAGCATATCATTATTATATTTCCGACAGCAGTGGACTTTTTCTTTTTATCGTTTTTCTCCATAATTATCCCCTTTTATCTTAGCCCAATAATTTTTTGCAGTCTGCTCATTCTTGTTTTCCCCGTACTGATAGTACACCTTTTCTGCAAGATTATCGGGAAGATACTGCTGTTTCACCCAATGATTAGGATAATCGTGAGGATAAAGATAATGCTGACCTCTGACCTTTGCTCTCTCGCCGTCAAAATGCTTGTTCTGCAAATGTCTGGGGAAATCTCCGACGTCGCCGTTTTTTATATCTGCAAGAGCGGCGTCCATAGCCAGATATGACGAATTGGATTTAGGCGAAGTCGCAAGGAGAACAACAGCCTCCGCCAGAGGAATTCTAGCCTCGGGCAAGCCTAACTGCAATGCGCTGTCCACGCAGGATTTTGTTATCACAGCCGCCATAGGATATGCAAGTCCTATGTCCTCGCTTGCGATAACGAGCAGTCTTCGGCAAAGGGAAATAATATCCCCCGCCTCGATAAGCCTTGCGGCATAGTGGATAGCGGCGTTTTCGTCAGAACCCCGAATTGATTTCTGCAATGCGGACAGTATGTCATAATGCTCGTCTCCCGCCCTGTCGTAACGCATATTACTGCGCTGGGTGAGCTGTCTTACACTTTCCATTTTAACGGTAAGGCATTCACCGTCATTATCTGCAGCCAGCAGACACAGTTCAACAGTATTTATGGACTTTCGCACATCTCCTCCGCAGCCTCTTGCAATATGCTCCAGTACTCCATTTTCCAATCGCAGCTTTAAACCTAAGTCGTCCGACATAAGTTGAAAAGCCCTCTTTATCGCAGGCATGATCTCCTCAGAGGTCAGCGGTTTGAACTCAAAAACCGTCGAACGGCTGATTATAGCGTTGTACACATAAAAGTACGGATTTTCGGTAGTTGACGAGATCAGCGTTATCTTTCCGTTTTCAATATATTCAAGCAAGGACTGCTGCTGTTTTTTATTGAGATACTGTATTTCATCAAGATACAGAAGGATACCGTTAAAGCCGCCGAAAGTCTCCGTCTCGGAGATTATTGCCTTTATATCCGCTATGGACGCATTTGTACCATTAAGCTTATACATACACATATTGGCATTTTCCGCAATAAACTGTGCAACGGTAGTTTTGCCTATGCCTGACGGTCCGTAAAAGATCATATTGGGAATTTTTCCGCTTTCGATAATTCTTCTCAGCGGCTTTCCCTCGCCCATAAGATGAGACTGACCAACTATATCGTCCAAGCTCTTGGGACGTATTCTTTCCGCAAGCGGAACACCCATTGTTTTAACACTCCTAATCTAAAATATTCTGTATATCCGAAAGCTGGAGATCGTAGGCTCTGCTGTTTATCTTCTTCAGCAGATAGTTTTTTGCTACCATAAGCGCAGGCTGGCATTTAGTATTTTCAATACCGATATTCAGCTTATAAATAATAAGCTGATTGGAGGATATTTTCATAATAATATGGCTCTGTCCCTCAAATGTGCCCCTGCATATTGAATTTGACTTAACAAAATTCCACAAATCAGCATAAGTCAGATTGTTTACCTCGTCCTCTAAAAAGCTTCTCAGAAATTCTTCCATATAATCAGCTCCCCTTGTCAGTTTATTTGTATGTTTATTATAACATAGATTTCCTCAGATTTCAACAGGAAATGCAAAAAAGACCTGCCTTAACGACAGGTCTTTCAAGCTATAGTTTTTTTTCATAGCATACCGCAAGCGGCATATCGGTATATGGCTCATAGTTATCAGTAATATGATATCCTATTGATTTATATAGTGCAACAGCCTCTGTACAGGCTTCTCTGGTCTGTAAAATCAGTCTGCTGTAACCTTTAGCCAAAGCCGCAGTTTCAAGCTTTGCCATTAATTGTTTTGCTATACCCAGCCTGCGGAAGGCTTTGTCAACATATACTCTTTTGATCTCTACAGTATTGTAGCTGTATTTCTTAAAGCTTGCACAGCCAACAGCTTTACTGTTAACATACGCAATAAGAACGTCGTGTATATTGCTCAAAGAGTTATACGGTATAAAGCTTTTCCTATTCTGCTCTCCGCCCACAAGTTCATTGAAGTATTCCTCAAGCTTGCTGCTGAACTCTATAAAATCAAGATCATTGCCGTCAGTCCACTTGAACGTTAATTGTAAATTATTCATACAGAGGATATTTCTTGCAGATCTCCGTAACCTTAGCTCTTATCTCGTCAGCCTTGTTGTCGAAATCGGACGCAGTGAGGTAAATGCACTCAGCAATGACCTCCATATCCTCCTCAACAAGTCCTCTTGTTGTAACTGCCGCTGTGCCTATTCTCACGCCGCTGGTTACAAAAGGCTTTTCAGGATCGTTAGGAATAGCATTCTTATTAACTGTGATGTAAACCTCGTCAAGCATCTTTTCAAGCTCCTTACCTGTAATGCCGAAGGGTCTGAGATCAACAAGCATAAGATGATTGTCAGTACCGCCCGATACAAGGTTGAAACCTCTTGCAAGCAGTCCCTTTGCAAGAGCCTGAGCATTCTTTACGATCTGTTCGCCGTATGCCTTGAACTCGGGCTTAAGAGCCTCGCCGA
>CAYNPW010000098.1:0-7892 GCA_964399215.1 uncultured Ruminococcus sp.
TTGCTCTCTATCACATGACGAACAGCTGTAACCGGATGATGAAAAATCATTCTTGGTCCACTGAAACGCATAACCTGTCTGATTTTTTCACGCATTTCAGGTTTATAACAATGCACCCTACAATTAGAGCAAAAGGTTTTGGTTTCCATAAAAGGGCACTTATCGCTTCTCATTCTTGCATACTCATCAAGTTCTTTACAATCACTGCATAATATTTTATCGCCGTGATTTTTGCGGCAATAAAGCATGATCATCTGTGAAACAAGCCTCTTTTCACGTTCACGCTTATCGTTTACATTCATCAGCTCATTCTCCCGTTTTCTACAGAAAAGACGGTATCACAGATACGCATTGTAGACTGTCTGTGCGAAACGAGCACTACCGTTTTTCTGTCCGAATTTTCGGACAGCGATTTTAGAATAACCGCCTCGTTCAGACTGTCAAGATTACTTGTCGGTTCGTCTAGCAGCATAAACGGAGCATCATGCAGAAAAGCTCTTGCAAGTCCTATTCTCTGACGTTCACCGCCTGACAGCGTTTCGCCAAGCTCGCCTACCTGCGTATCGTATCCGTCGGGAAGACCCATAATGAAGTCATGAACAGATGCTTTAATGCATGCGGCTTCAATTTGTTCACGGCTTGCGTCCAGCTTTGCAATACGGATATTGTTTGCAATAGTATCGTGGAAAAGATGAGTTTCCTGAGTGACAAAGCTTTCCGTTTTCCGAAGATTTGATGTGTTTATTTCGTTAACATTTGTACCCGAAATCTTAACTGAACCGCTGTCGACATTCCAGAAACGCATAAGCAATTTCAGCAATGTTGACTTTCCCGAACCGGATTTGCCTGAGATACCTGTTATTTTTCCTTGTTCAATAGACATACTCAAATTATCAAGAATTGTATCTTCACCATACGAGAATGTTACATTTTCAACCTCTGCGCCGTTGAACTCTACATTTTGTCCTTCCGTTATTTCTTCAGTGACAGGATTTTCGTCCAGAATGTCAAGCACTCTGTTTCCTGCGGCAAAGGTATTTTGCAAGGTCGAGCCAAGATTTGCCAGCGCAACAACAGGTCCGAAAGAGGACATCATTGCGATTAACGGAATTATCACGCCGTCAAAACCGACAGCTCCGTTTTTGTAAAGAACAGCAGAAGCAGTGAGCATAATCAGATCAAAAGCGAGAATTGCAGTATTTGTAATAGCAGCATTAGTTCCTGTATTACGGCTCATTTTTTCCTGCTTGACTGAAAGTTCCGAAGTTCGAAGATCAAGATCGTTCAGACGTTTTTCACCGACACCGTATTGAATACTTTCATTCAGTCCCCTAAGATTGTCAAGCACAAAACCGCTAAGTTCACCTGACTGCCTGCGGAACTCCGTTCCTGTTGTACCGCTGATTTTTGATATGGACAGCGGCACTATAATACCGACAGTTATATATGCAAGAGCTGCAATAAGCCCAAGAATTGCATTATATCCGCCAATGAAAAGGCTCATAATGACCGACATAATAACTGCAATGCAGATAGGTGAAATAGTATGTGCGTAAAATACTTCAAGCAATTCAATATCAGAGGTTATAACTGAGATAAGATCGCCCTTGTCTCGTCCTTCAAGCTTAGCTGGAGAAAGCCTGCGTAATGCTCTGAACACTCTGTCTCGTATAATAGCCAATAGCTTGAACGCTATGTAATGATTGCAGGACTGCTCTCCGTATCTCAAAAAAGCTCTTGCCAGTGCAAAAATGATCACACAGACAAATATAACTTTCAAGCTGATATGACTGCCGATCTTCAAAACGTCAAGCAAAGCATAGCCTCCGAATATCGTAATGAAAGTCGAACATAAAAAGCCGATGACACCCATTGTTATTGCAAGAAGCATAAATCCTATAAGCGGTTTTACCAGTCCGACAAGACGGAGCATTATATTGAGATTACTGCGATTTTTCACTTACTCCGCCTCCTTTCCTACGTTTTCAAGTTCCTGCTGAGCTTGCCAGAGTTTTGCGTACAATCCGTTTTTCTCTAGCAATTCGGAATGACTTCCCTGCTCTTTTAAGATACCGCTTTCAAGCGTGTATATCTTATTGGCGCTGACAGCGTTGGCAAGACGGTGTGAAATCAAAATAACAGTCTTGTTTTTTGCTAATTCATAGATCTGCTCCATAATGTCGTTTTCACTTTCAACGTCAATATTACTTGTCGCCTCGTCAAATATGTAGATCGGTGTATCATGTAGTAACGCCCTTGCAAGTGCAAGACGCTGCTTTTGACCTCCCGAAAGATTAGCCGCGCTTTCAGCAAGCTGTGTATCCAAGCCGTTCTCGGAATGCAGAAAATCAGAAAGCTTTGCCTGCTCTAAAACATTCCATAGCTTTTCATCATCAGCGTCAGGGTCACCCATAAGCAGATTTTCACGTACTGTACCCTTAAAAAGATAGCTGTTATGGGAAATATATGTAATATTCTGCATAAGGCTTTCCTCTGAAATTTCCGAAAGCTCGGTACCTCCTATTCTGATTGATCCTTTGTAAGCTTTGTTACGCCCCATTAGTATAGCGGAAATCGTAGATTTTCCACAGCCGGATTCTCCAGCGATCGCAGTAAAGCTGTTGACGGGAATATCCATATTGATTCCATGGAGAACTTCCCTGCTTTCATCATAAGAAAAGCTCAGGTCTTTAACAGCAATTCCACAGTTATTCGGATCGATCGTTTCCGACCTTTTTTCGGGTTCAGGTAAATCCAGCAAACGAAAAATCTTATCGCTTGCCGCCATTCCGTTCATAGCAACATGAAAAAAACTGCCAAGCTGACGCATAGGTATAAAGAAATCCGCTGACAGCATTATTATTGCAAAACAGCCGGCAAAGCCGATATTTCCTTTGCTGTACTCGCTTGCCGCCACGATTATTCCGAGAGCCGCCCCGCCGAATGCAACCAGATCCATGATAGTAATGGAATTAAGCTGCATAGTCAGTACTTTCATAGTGATTTTGCGGAATTTCTCCGATTCCTCATTCATCACTTTGTTCTTATAACCGTCAGCCTGATAGATTTTCAGCGTAGTAAGTCCTTGTAAATTTTCCAGAAAAGTATCACCAAGTGCTGTGTATTGACCCCAGTATTTAGAAAGCAGTTTTTTTGCGATCTTCTGAACGAAGACAATAGCAACAGGTATCATAGGAACACATATCAAAAGAATCACTGCAGCCTTTATGCTGACAAACGACAGAACGATAAAAAGAGTTATCGGCGCAATCATAGCATAGAAAAACTGCGGGAGATATGCTCCGAAATAAGTTTCAAGCTGATCAACACCCTCTACTGATACCTGAACAACCTCGGAGGTAGAAACCTGCTCTTTGTAAGAGCTTCCAAGACGCAGCAGCTTTTTGTAGATCATTTCTCTAAGCGTTTTCTTAACTGTTTTTGAGGAAAGATAGCTGAATCTAGCCTGAAATTTAGAGCAGGCAAATCGTACAACTACAGCAATAGCCGCTGTAATGGCGGTAAGAGCTACGCCGCTGTCAAAGTCCTTTGTTATCAGCTTTTCAAGCATTTTTGCAATAGAAAAAATCATAGCCATATTGGTAATCATACTTAACCATTGAACAACTACGTTTCCGGCTATATATTTTTTTGATTCGCTCACCGATGAGATAAGCCGTTTGTTTATCATCATAAATTTTTCTCTCCTATTTTCAAGGTAAGATTTTTAAAAGCTTCAAAGCTTTTTTCGCTGACCGAGTGCTCCAGACGGCAAGCGTCGTCTGAGGCTGTCTGCTCGTCTACGCCAAGAGCAGTAAGAAGTCTGAAAAATGTCTGATTTCTCTCATGAGTTTCATTGGCTATACTTTTGCCGCGTTCTGTAAGATAGACCCAACGATGCTCGTCAAGATTAACATATCCCTCTTCCTCCAGTTCTCGCAGCGACACACATACCGTAGGACGGGAAACGTGAAGAACAGCGGCTATATCTATTCCTCTCACAATTCCGTTTTCTTTTTGCAGGATATATATTGTTTTCAGATAATCTTCAAGCGTTTTCTTCTGTTTCATCGTCTCACTCCTTAGTGTCATACAGGCAGTATAAACGGCTTACCGTTCATTGCCGAGATTTGCAGTTCAACATCATATACCGATTTTACAAGCTCTGATGTTATGATTTTTTCCGGTTCTCCTTGAGCGATTATTCCGCCGTCCTTCATAGCTATGATCTCGTCAGAATAATACAGCGACTGATTAATATCATGAAGAACCATAATTATAGTTATTCCGTATTCCTCATTCAGCCTTCGTACCAATTTTAGTATCTGTAGCTGATAACGAATATCCAGATATGTAGTCGGTTCGTCGAGAAAAAGAATTTTAGTGTCCTGTGCCAAAGACATAGCTATCCAGACGCGTTGCTTCTGACCGCCTGAAAGCTCGGAAACAGCTTTGTTTTTAATTTTTTCAGTATTAGTGATCTCAAGGGCACGGGAAATCTTTTCATCGTCCTCTCTGCTGTCGGCAGGAATGCCGAAGCCATGATAAGGAGTACGTCCGTAACCTACAAGCTTTTCGACTGAAATATCGTCCGGAGCGGTATTGTATTGATGAACTATGGCTGCCTGTCTTGCAAAATCCTTAAGTTTGATTTGTGATATATCCTTTTCGCCAAGCATGATCTGTCCGCTCTGAGGCTTGAGATTTTTTGTCATAAGATTAAACAGCGTGGATTTGCCGCAGCCGTTTGCGCCGATCAGGGTTGTTATCTTACCTTTTTCAATCGTAACGGAAAGATCCTTGATAACGTGATTTGCGCCATAGGAAAAGTTTAGATTTTTTATTTCAAATGCATTATCCATGCTTTCTATCTGACCTCCTTAGCAGCAGAATGAAGAACGGACCTCCGACTACCGACATAATAATCGACGCACTGATCTCATATGGGGAGGCTATAGTACGTCCCACCGTATCGGCAAGCAGCAGAGTAAACGCCCCGAGAATTATCGAATATGGTATCAATACTTTATGATTACTGCCGACAAGCAATCTTGCTATATGAGGAACTATCAAACCCAGAAAGCTTATCGGACCTATAACAGCAGTAGAAATTGAAGCAAGCAGAACGGCAATTACTGATACGACAATTCTTGCACCGTTGACATTTACACCAAGAGAGCGGGCTGTTTTATCCTCCAAAGCAAGCAGGTTACACTTTGCTGCAATAAATATAGAAAAAATCAGCCCGACCAAAGCATACCAGAGAAGTGTTTGAAAATCGTCCCACGTTTTCATTGTTATATTTGCGTTAACAATACTTGCAACTCCGCTGTAATTTGAGCCGGTAGCAGAGTTAAATGCAGACATTAAGCCTGTAAACATAGCATTTACTGCAACGCCTACCAAGATAATTCTAAGCGGATTAAGTCCGTTGCGCCATGCAAGAGAATATACTATTATACAAGCAAACATTCCGCCTAAGAACGCAAAAACAGGCGTAAAGAAAAACAACCTTGGCGCAAAAGCTGTGATAAGCACTGCGGTAAAGCTTGCACCTGAGCTTATTCCGATTATACCCGGATCTGCAAGGGGATTTTTCATTACAGCCTGCAAAAGCACGCCTGATACCGCCATTGCTGCTCCGCCTATCATAGCTATGAAAATTCTGGGAAAACGCAAATCATAAATTGTTGCCACATTTTTGTCGTACTCTATGAAAAGCCCGCGGAACAATTCCTGCGGCGTTACTTTCAGGCTGCCCGTATTTACAGCAATTAAAAAAAGTGCAAAAAGTAAAACTGCAGTGACTGTATATGAAATTATTATTTTCTTTTTTGAGATCAAGGCGTTCACTCCTCACCGTACAATATAGGCTGTAATTCTTCTAAAGCCTCAGGATAATCAAAGCCTGCGCTCATTCCGAAATATTCATATGACAAATCATAGACCCTGCCGTCCTCAACAGCACGGAAGTGCTTCCAGATATCGTTAGTGCTGAATTCTTCATTAAACATCTCAACTACATCATCAGGAAGTGCATGAGCGCAGCGTACAATAATATCTGGATCCTTGGTCTGCATATCCTCGGTGTTGGCATTAAGGAACTCCTGACCGTCGCCGTCGCCATAAACATTGATGCCTCCTGCCATTTTTACTAGGCTTCCTACATAACTGTTATCCGTCGCAACAATATAAGAGCCGGGTAATCCCATAAGCACAAGAACTGTAGGATTTTCTTTTCCTGCGTTTCTGTCCTTATAATCTTCCATAAAAGCGTTGTATTCGCTGATCAATTCCTGTGCCTGTTCTTCTTTGCCGAAAAGTTCGCCAAGCTGTTCAATGGACTTATACATACCGTCTACGCTTTTAAGATTAAGAAAAATAGACTTTGTACCGATTGCTGCGTATTTGGGCTGTAAATCCGATTGCAAGCTTGAGGGACTTAATATCCAATCCGGCGACAGAGATTTTACGATTTCCGTATCGGGTGCCATAGCAGTTCCGACTCTCTCCGCTTCGCTGTAACGTTCAGGGATCGTGCTGAGAGTTGAGGAGCACACGCCGACTAAATCCAGATCCAGCTTATCGCATATTTCAGCCACTGCCGGCGAGGTTGCAACCAGACGAACTTCACTAGACTGCACGTCAGTACTTGCTGATGTTTCCTCAGGGTGCTGATCTACGCAGCCGGACATAGAGCAAACTATTGCAGCAGCGACTGTCAGCAGAGAAAATCTGAAAAGTTTCATCATACAATCCTCCTTTTTTTCCAATAGATAACGCCTCCCGCAGCTCCGACAACAACCACGATACCGCCTGCGATTGCAACAGGAACGGCAACACTGCCGGAAGCGTCGGAATCATCTGCTTTGCTGCTTTCATCAGAATTTCCCAGCGGATCTATCGGATTACCGTTTTCGTCAAAGCAGGCTATACCATTAGCCTCATTTTCAGCGGCTTTCGGTATAGAATAAGACGTATCTGCCGTTGTAGTTGTTGATGTTTGTGAAGAATCCGTCAAAGAACTTAATGTGGTTTCCGTTGAGGTCACAGATGATGAGGAAACCGTCTTTTTAGTTGTAGTAGTAGCTGAAGATGAAACAGTATTATTATCACCTGACTGAATTACAGGCGCATTTGTCTGCTGAGGCTCCTCTGGCTGATAAGACGGCTGAGTTTGCTGTGGCTGTTCAGTTTGCTGTGGCTGCTCAGGCTGACGAACTTCAACTGAAGTAATGAAATCTCCGTTTCCTTCTGATAGATTAGAAAAATCAATATAGTAAATTACATCTCTGCCCATAGCAATTACATAAAACGTACAACGTACTATACAGTTCTCATTAGGTATCTGAAATCTGAAATCACTCTCATTATTATCGTAATCCTCTTTCATAATGTCATAATCAACATTATAGAATGAGGAGTTACCGTTTTCCTGAACCATAAACTTCGGATTCTGTATATTGTCCATAAGCTTAAGACGAATGGTTGCATACATATTTCCGTCGGGATCAACTTCGATCAGCGCCTGATTGTTAGTTGCACTTTCAGTCATTGACTGTCCAAGTACCGACGAACCGTCGCCGCCCGAATCCTCGATCACTCCTGTAGTGGGATGTGCATAATGCGGTGAACAGTCGGCAATATAAATTCCATTATCCAAAGCCTTTGCAGAAATGCAAGTAATGCTTGCCGCAAAGACAAGCATTATCAGCATACTGCAAACCAATCTATTTAATTGTTTTGCAAACATTGTTATTTTTCCTTTCTTCTTTTAGATACTACTGCCGCCGCAAGCGCTGCTGCCGCCATTGCCGACGCTGCTCCTGCCGCACCCGTTTTAGGATTTGCAGTGTTATTAGACGCTGCCCCGTTAGTTCCGCTGTTGGCGG
>CAYNPW010000099.1:0-7180 GCA_964399215.1 uncultured Ruminococcus sp.
GATAGGACTTTACAAGAGCCTGCAAAAGTTCATCTCTGTCAATATGCCTTATCAGACTTCTGGCATTATTGTATGTGGTTATGTAGGTCGGATCCTCCGAAAGAATGTAACCTACGATCTGATTTATAGGGTTATAGCCCTTTTCCTTCAAAGCGTCGTAAATCACCGTCAGCATTTTTTTCAGCTCAGCTTCCTTATCTCTCTGTACCGAAAATTCCATAGTCTGTTCGTGCATAATAGTTCAACTCCTAACTGTCAAAGCGTACTGGATTATTTATTATATCTGTATTTATATTATACCCTATTTTTATTAAAATAACAAGTGCCAATATAAATTTTATACAATATGCACAAGATTGATTGTGCATATTGTATAACTAATTTTGCATATATTTTAAAACTGATTATATTCTGAGCTCTGCGCCGATAGCTTTAAGTTCTTTGAGAACTTTATCTATGGCCTTGTCAGCCTGCTCGTCGGTGAGTGTTCCGTCAAGCGACCTCATTGAGATCGAATATGATACCGACTTCTTCCCCTGTGATATCTGCTCACCCTGATATACGTCAAAAAGCGTTACACTTTCAAGAATATTTCCTACGGACTTTCTGATAGTCTTTTCCAGTGCCGCCGCAGGGATCTCCTCATCGCAGACGATAGACAGATCTCTTGTTGTAGCGGGGAATTTAGGCAGAGGTTTATATGTCTTAACGTCCGTTGACAGCTTCATAAGTTCGGGAACATTTATCTTGCCCGCATAAACTCTCGTTTCGATACCGTAATTCTCCATTACCTTGGGATGAAGCTCTCCGAAAATTCCGACTTCCTCGCCGCCTGCCTTTACTATTGCGACTCTGCCCGGGTGGAACGCGGAATATTCCTCAAAGGAGCATTCAGATGTCGCTTTTTCAAACTCAACGTCTTCTGCGCCCGCCTTTTCAAGCAGACCCTCGACAATTCCCTTCAGTGAGTAGAAATCGAACTGTGCCGTGGTATCGTAAATACCAAAGCCAAGTCTGGCAGGCTCATTGGGCAGAACCTCTCCCTCAACAGGAATATACTCGTTGCCAAGCTCGAAAGTGTAGCACTCAGGATTACGATAGCTGTAATTTCTTGCAACTACCTCGAGAATTGACGGCAGGATAGTCGTCCTCATTACGCTTGTGTCCTCGCCGAGAGGGTTCATAATTGTGACCGTATTTCTCAGCTTTGAGTTCTCGGGAAGATTTATCTTATCGAAATACTTAGGCGAAATAAACGAGAAAGTCTCGATCTCATTAACTCCCATAGCAAGCATCGCACTCTTGAGCTTCTTTTCAAAAAGCTGTTTCGGAGTTCTCTTAGCCTGCGCAACTCCCCTGATTATGGTGTCGGGAATGTTGTTATAATCGTAAATTCTTGCGACCTCCTCGGCAATATCCGCTTTACAGTGAAGATCGATTCTGAACCAAGGAGAAACCGCCATACCGTTTTCGACCTTGATGTCAAGACTTTCAAGCGTCTTTATCATATCCGCCTCGGGAATTTCAGTTCCGAGGAAATTATTTATCCACTCGGCGTTGAACTCGACCCTTACAGGCTCCTCATTCTGGTAATTTTCATCGATTATAGTTCTTACGACCTCGCCTGCGCCAAGCTCCTCGACAAGCTGGAATGCTCTCATAAGAGCGTCATAGCATTCGTGAGAATCAAGTCCTTTTTCGTATCTTGCGGAAGCGTCTGTTCTCATACCAAGCTTTTTAGCAGTAGTTCTTACGCTCGCGCCGTCAAAACAAGCGGACTCGAATACTACCTCGGTAGTATCGTCCATGATGCCGCTGTACTCTCCTCCCATAACGCCGGCTACCGCAACAGGCTTGTTTGCGTCTGCAATCACCAGCATTTCTGAGGAAAGCTCTCTCTCGATACCGTCAAGAGTAGTAATTTTTTCACCCTGCTCTGCATTTCTGATATTAATGGCTCTTCCCTCCACATAACGGGAGTCAAAAGCGTGCATAGGACGTCCGTATTCAAGCATTACATAGTTTGTGATGTCAACGAAATTGTTTATGGGACGAACTCCGCTTGCGCGAAGTCTTTCCCTCATCCAGCGAGGTGACGGCTCTATTTTTACGTTCTTAACGATGCCTGCAATATAACGAGGGCAAAGCTCCGTATTGTGTACCTTTACTTTCAGCATTTCGTTTATGTCGCCGTCGATGCCCTTGAACTCAGGCTTTTTGACCTTAAGCTCCTTGCCGAAGGTAGCCGCAGTCTCTCTTGCAAGACCGATAACGGACAGACAGTCGGGTCTGTTGGAGGTTATTTCAAACTCCACCTTTGTATCGTCAAAACCGATAGCTTTTTTCAGATCCATACCAACAGTTCTGTCGCAGTCGTCGCCGAGGATAAAAATACCGTCCTCGATAGCGTAAGGAAAATCGTGGACTGTAAGTCCCAGCTCGCCCAGAGAGCAGAGCATACCGTTTGACGCAACGCCTCTAAGCTTGCCTTTGGTTATCTTAACGGGCTTACCCTCGTGAAGCACCGTGGACTTGTGCTTTGCAACAGGCACAAAATCCCCCTCGTTAACGTTCTGCGCGCCCGTAACGATCTGTACAAGCTCGTCATCGCCTACATCGATCTGAGTAATAAACATATGATCCGAGTCGGGGTGACGTTCCATAGAAACGACCTTTCCCACAACAACGTTGGAAAGATAATCGCCCTCCTCCTCGTAGCATTCAACCTTTGAGCCTGACAGGGTAATGCCCGACACAAAATCCTTTATAGGCATATCGCAGTCAACATAGTCTGCGAGCCATCTCATTGATAAATCCATATTAATTATCCTTTCATCTGATTTTACACGCTGGATTTTTCAGTACTGCAATCAAAATCCGGCGATACTCTTTTGGAAATTTTCTCCCGAAACAGCGCCTGATTTTCCAGAAAGCGTTTCCAGTTGAAAACCCAGAATTCATAAGTTACATCGTTATTATCGGTAATTACTGTTTTCGCTCCGTCCTTCATTCCGTTGGTAGTATGAATAATGACCGTTATTTTTCTGATATTTTCATACTCTATCAGCAGTCTTGCTTTGGGAACATAAACAAACTTTTCAAGAAAATAGAATGTTCCGCAAAAGCGTTCGGTATTTTTCAACTCTGTTTCAAGCTCCGCAAATTCATTATATGACATCGAATTTCTTATTCTCATTCTCTGTTTTGCGGCATTCACCCGATATTTTATATTTTTCAAAGCGTTTCGTATCATAAAAAAGCTTACGGCTGCTATGACCGCAAGAGCGAAAATCATTCCGCCGTAGTCTCCCTGCCTGATAAAATCTATGACCAGAAAAATACACATACCGTCGATAACCAGCGGAAAAAACAGATATACAAAAACCATTGCGAAAAATGAAAAAGGGTAAGGCTTGATTTTTTTATAAATACTGATACCATTCATCAAAACTGCTCCAAAAATCTCATATCGTTCTCGTAAAGCAGTCTCATATCGTTTATGCTGTATCTGCCCATAGTAATTCTTTCAAGTCCGATACCAAACGCAAAGCCTGAGTAGACCTCGGGATCAATACCGCAGTCAGCAAGCACCTTGGGGTGTACCATTCCCGAGCCTAAAAGCTCTACCCAACCCTCCTGCTTGCACATTGAACAGCCCTTTCCGTGGCAGTTAAAGCACATCAGATCTACCTCCGCAGACGGCTCTGTGTAAGGGAAGTGGTGAGGCCTAAGACGTATCTTTGCGTCCTCGCCGTAAAGACGTTTCATCAGCAGCTCAAGAGTTCCCTTAAGGTCTGCCATTGTAATTCCCTTGTCGATAACAAGTCCCTCTATCTGATGAAAAAGCGGCGAGTGAGTAGCGTCCACAGCGTCGGAACGGTACACTCTGCCCGGTGAAATAATTCTGATAGGAGGCTTCATCTTCTCCATTGTTCTTATCTGTACCGAGGACGTCTGGGTTCTCAGCAGAACGTTTTCATTGATGTAGAATGTATCCTGCGTATCTCTTGCAGGGTGATGCTTAGGCATATTAAGAGCCTCAAAGCAGTAGTGATCCGTCTCGACCTCGGGGCCCTCCACAATATCAAAGCCCATACCGAGGAATACCTCCTCGACCTGCTCCAGAGTGACCTCCAGCGGGTGAGCGCGTCCGATCTTCTGAGCCTTTCCCGGAAGCGTAACGTCGAGTGTCTCCTCTTTCAGCCGCATTTCTTCCAGCTTGGTTTTAAGCTCGGATTTCCTTGCTTTAAGAGCCTCCTCAATATCGGCTCTCACCTTATTTGCAAGCTGACCGATAACGGGTCTTTCCTCTGCTGAAAGCTTGCCCATTTGCTTTAAGATAGACGTGATCTCGCCCTTCTTGCCCAAAAACTTAACTCTGAATTCCTCCAGCAGCTTGATATCGCTTATCTGCGAAAGCTCTGTTTTTGCGCGCTCTTCAATGCTTTTCAACTGTTCCTTCATTGCTTTTCCTCCTAAAAATAAAAGTCTTGTCCCGGACTAATCGGGACAAGACTGCAAATTACGCTATCTTGCTATACTAACCACCCATTAGCAGGAGCTGACACTCCCCCGCCTATAACGCAGGCATACGTTTTCGCTTACTCAAAATAACTTTCGGCAAAACCACTCGCAAGTGAACTTCGGCAGACCTTGAAATAGTACGCTTTCAGCAAGCCGTAAAAAGGCTGCGTACCTCTCTGAAAATCACACATTCTGCTTACTCTCTCGGTCATTGTGTTTAAGATGTAATATACAATTATAAGGTCATTTTAACATATTTCTCCCGCTATTTCAAGGGATTAACAAAAAGTTTACAACTGACGTATCAACAAACAAAATTTAAAGTCCATGCTTGTGAAGTCTGTCCCACTTCATATCCTCTTCGGTGTAGTAATCGTCCGCTTCATCGTCGATTTTGTTGTACTCCTTATGAGGATATTTCATCTGTTCGTAAAAATCATTAATAAGTTTCAGCTTTGACTGAGTATCCGCAAATGACAGTGTGACTGTATTATTCTTTGGAACAAAAACGCTCTCTGCTCCTTTTTTGTTCTCTACGGCAAATGAAGATTTATCCATACACTTAAACTTTATTACCATTCTTCCGTGATTATCCTGAAAAGATTTTTCTATTTCGTTAAAGTAAAGGGTCACAAACAGCTTTTTTCCTGAAAAGCCCATATTCTGACAATGCTCAAATCCGTCCGCATAAATACGCGTATACAAGTCCGTATCTCTTGACAGCGCATAAAATCGATACAAAAGCAAGGCAACAATGATATTCCCAAGAGATATCAGCATAAGCAGGATTTTTATAACAGCGATCTTGGCTAGAAAAGCTATTGCAAAGATCACCGCACCGAGAATAACATTACGGTACATATTTGAACGCATTTTCTTATGCTCCTGCAGATCGTGAACAGCTTTTGCCTGCTTTTCAGCGCGGGACAGTTTTGGCGGGAATTCGTAAATCGGCTTACCGTTCATTGCGGCTCTCCTTTCCGTTTTGTAATGTTAGTATTATACCACATTCCCGAAGATTTTTCAACCGTACACTGCAATTTTAAATTGAACTGCTTGACTGTACGAAATCGCTATGATATAATTATGCTATAAAATTACAAGGAGAAATCAGATGAACATAAATTACAGAACGGCTGATATAACGGACTTAGACGACGTATGTCTGCTCATACATCAAGCAACAGAAAATATGGATCGCCAGAATATACATCAATGGGATTGCGAATATCCAAACCGAGAAGTACTTCGGGAGGATATCGAAAAGGGACAGCTTTATATAGGTTCTGTCAATGAAAAAACGGCAGTCATATACGTTTTAAATCATGTATTTGACGAGATATATAAAAACGGACAATGGAGGCTCCCAAGCAAACCGTTCTGCATTATTCACCGTTTATGCGTAGCTCCGGCTTTTCAAAATCAGGGTATTGCAAAATCCGCAATAAAGCACATTGAAGAATACGCTGTATCTCACGGTATTGAAGCAATCCGTCTGGATTGTTTTACAGAAAACCCCTATGCGTTAAAGCTTTACATCAGTAACGGTTACAACATAGTCGGTTATGCGGACTGGAGAATGGGAAAATTATGCTTAATGGAAAAATATATATGAAAATATATGATAGAGAAAACGTCCCGTGTTGAGAATATCTCAATTCGGGACGTTTTATTATGTCAATTAATCATTTGCGGTTACGGGAACTGTGTGATTTTTTCCGCTGACCCGTACCGAACACAGCGTATAGTACTCTTAAAATATACCCGAGACTCAAGAGTTATTTAACAAGCTCAGCGCCGAGAGCCTTGCATTTTTCAAGTCCCTCGTCGTCGGGAGTTTCATTTATAATAAGTCCTTCGCCGCCGCAAATCTCTGCGCCTGCCGCTGAAGCCCTGTCCTGCCAAAGTCTCATCCATTCGCCGTCGCCCCAGCCGTATGAACCGAAAAGAGCGATTTTCTTGCCGTTAAGCTTACCCTCGCAGCCTGAGAAAAACGGTTCAAATTCGCTTTCTTCAAGCTCCTCTGCTCCCATTGCGGGGCAGCCGAATGCTACTCTGTCGTACTCAGCAATATCTCCGCTGAAATCGGAAACTGAAAAGCACTCTGCGCCTGCTCCCTCTGCAACCGCCTTTGCCATAGCCTCTGTGTTACCTGTTGAGCTCCAATAAATTACTGCTGTTTTCATATCAGTTAACCTCCGTTCATAATAATTAGTCAAAACTAACTCAGTTATGTTATATTTGATTAGTCTTTGCTAACCACATATACTATACCACTATGTTCCCCTGTTAGTCAAGGGTGACAAATGACTAAACCTGTTCGCTGATGTGAACTTATTTTTAATTTACGGGATTATTATGTTCATTGTGCTGCATATTATACATTCGCTATCCAATGGTTCACAAACCGCTAAAATGTGATACAATGTAATAAATGAATTTAACTTAAAATGAAATGAACCGATGATAGATTTACTTTATAAATTCAAAATAATACATAGAACATTAAAGCGTAACCTTTTTATGCTAATTATAGAAACAACTTGTACTATTTGCACAAATTTGTTTTCATAAATCAAAAAAATTATTGCATATAGAAAATTTTCAAAAAAGTCTTGACAATCAAGTGAAAAATTGGTATAATAATATAGTCGCT
>CAYNPW010000099.1:7190-7860 GCA_964399215.1 uncultured Ruminococcus sp.
CATTAGCTCAGTTGGCAGAGCATTTGACTTTTAATCAAAGGGTCTGGAGTTCGAATCTCCAATGGCTCACCAAAATCGCTTTCGGTGAAATCCGAGAGCGATTTTTATGTCTTAATATTCGGGTGTGGTGAAATCGGCAGACGCATTAGATTTCGTCTGCGTTAATACATTGAAATATAAATTCTTGGTTTATAAATATATATTATGTATGTCTATGCACGGGTTTGATGAATGTTCAAATAAGTGATTACATCGGAGCGAGTTGTCGTAAAATGTCAGCTCGCTTTTGCTTTATCCTCGATATGAGAAGCATCTTTACTCATTGCCGATCTGATATATCCCATTTTCTATCTCCTTATCTTTAAAAGAAGATCATGCCAATTTTACGACCAGCGTCACTTCAAAGCGATCATCATGAATATCCGCATACACCTCTCCGCCCATAAGCGCCGTCAATCGTTTGCAGATAAACAGTCCAAGTCCGTTGCCTTGTATATGGCCTGCATTATTTCCCCTATGAAAGCTCTCAAATATCTGCGGCAGCTCTTTTGTTTCGAGCGTACAGCCTGTATTTGATACCGTAATGAGCTCACAGCCGTCCATTTTATCAAAGCTAATCTCAATTCGTCTGCCGTCACCGTATTTGATCGCATTTTCAATCAGATTTTGC
>CAYNPW010000100.1:0-7827 GCA_964399215.1 uncultured Ruminococcus sp.
CGAACCAATGGACGAGGCTTTGCTCGTGTCCCGGTTTATAGAGAACCCCTATATTCATATTCACTTGTCATGCCCCACCATTTTTTCTCATCGCCGCTGTAATTATTATAGCTGTTATTCGCTTCATAACATTACCTCCGTCATTTTTTCAATTATACCACGTCCTTCCCGATACTGCAATTACTTTCCGATAACAAATATCTACAATTCAGAAACGATAAAATTGGCGCCGCACACAGGATATTTACCGTTGTGCGGCACCGATCGTATACATAAGGGAACCTCTAGAAACCGGTTTGAAAAGAGAAAATCGGCAGAGTGCGCCGTATGCAAGGAAAGCCGACGAAGCAAGGCTTGATGCCTTGCGAGGAGGTTTGACGCAGCAGACGGTGTGCTATGGCGATTTTATCTCAAACAAGGTTTTTAGAGGTGACCATAATTATTTAAGTGTTTTGTTCAGTCCGCTGGACTTCCTGTAGTAGGAAAGCACTGAAGATTTACAGCACTTGAGCAGAGAAAGCATCTCAATAGAAAATTCTCCGCCGTCAACAGACATTTCCTTTAAAACAAAATCAAACTGGCTGTCGCTGAAATCGGGACGCTTTGAAAAAATACCGTCAAATTTTATCGCAATGGAACAGATCTGTGTGTAAATAGTATTTTCACCGCTCCTGAGCTTGTGAGGAAAGCCCTTTCCGTCATATCTTTCATGATGGTGCATACACATATCGCCGCATATCTCAATAAAATAGCGGCAGGACGGAGAATGATCGAGCCAGATTATATCCGCACCAACGTTAGTATGGCTCTCATAGGTCTTGAAATCAGTTTCATCGTCTGAATTTCCCAATATAAAAGCATTGGGAACAACCATATGACCTATATCATAAAAATATGCTGCCTTGCTTATAATTGATATATGCGCCTCATCAAGAGTCAGATTATTTTTCGGATCTAAGGAATACTCGCTTACAAGCAGTTCCGTCAAAGCAGATACGCGCAGATACCCGGCGTCATCCATGTTATTGTTTTTAAGATATCTTTTGTATATCTCCCGAAGCTTGAAAATATATGTATTTGTTTCTGAAATATCAGTTTCGGTAAGAATACGTTCCGGTATAGAGATCTCCGGCGAATCATCCTGAATATCCAGCATTGCTTTAAGCCGGGACAGGATAAGTTCTGCGTCAAAGGGCTTGCTTATAAATCCTGATACATTATATTCGATAGCCCTCTGAACATTTGCTTTGGTTGCCTCGGCAGTGATAAGTATAACAGGAAGATTTTCGATCTTATTTTCATCCATAAGCCTGAGTACCGTAAATCCGTCAAGAACAGGCATGTAAATATCAAGCAGAACGGTGTCTATGCGGGGTTTGCCGCTGAGAATTATCTCAAGTCCCTCATATCCGTTGTCCGTTTCAATAATATCAAACTCATTATGCAAAATATTTTTCAATATTTCACGATCGATCTCGGAATCGTCAACTATCAGTATCCTTTTGCAGCTCATATGTCTAATTCCACCTCAGATTTTTTATTTTTTCGGATCTCTGCGGATTATCAGTTCCAAAGAATTGTTGAATGCTTTAAGTATCTTTGGATTGAATATGCCGCATTCTCCGCTGTTTATCATTCTGACCGCAGTATCATGATCAAATGCTGATTTATATACTCTAGGAGATGTCAGCGCATCGTAAACGTCTGCGACCGCAACTACCTGCGCCCAGATTGCAATATCATCGCCTTTTAGACCGTCCGGATATCCCCTGCCGTCCCAGCGCTCATGGTGATGACGGCATATATCATAGCTGTAATTGTAAATATCTTTGTCCATTATACCATCGGGCATACTAGCAAGTATTTCACAGCCCTTGACTGTATGCTGCTTCATAACAGCATATTCATCGCTTGTCAGTCTGCCCGGTTTGTTAAGAATACCGTCAGGTATTGATATTTTTCCGACGTCGTGAAGAACGGACGCCGTGGATATCTTGTCGATCTCCGCCTTGTTCAGATGATATTCGGGATACATATCGCTGACAGCAGTCATAAGTATCTGTGTAAGGCTGCTTATGCGCTTGACGTGTTCACCCGATTCACAGTCTCTGAACTCGATTATGGATGCAAGGGTTTCCACCATGGACTTATTCATCTTGTTAAGACGGCTGACCTGCTCGTTAACAGCCGCCTCAAGATCGTTTCTGTGTCTGTAAAGCTCAATGATATTGTTAATACGGCATTTTAAGAATTTTGTCATAAATGGTTTTGAAATGATATCCACAGCTCCGAGGTCATATGCCTCCATCAGCATTTTTTCGCCGTCTGCCGCAGTAATAACAAAAACGGGGATATGGGTTATTTTACCGTTTTTGTTCAATTCCCGCAGAACCTCCATGCCGCCCATTCCCGGCATTATCAGATCAAGAATAATAGCGGCGATATTATCGTTGGAGCCGATTATATCAACAGCCTGCAAACCGTCGGAGGCTTCGAGTATTTCGTATTCGTCCTTAAAGACCTCTGCAAGAATAACCCTGTTGATCTCCATATCATCAACGATCAAAACTGTTTTTTTCATTATAACCTCCGTAAGATAATACCGCTATTCATTGCTTTCAATGCAGCGGATTATCTCTTCCTGAAGCGGTGCTGTCTCTTTCATTCTGTTCTTTGCCTTCTCACGCTCACCTTCTCTAAGAAGCGAAACTATTTCCGTATATGCATTATAAAGAGGAGTTATAGACAAATTTCCGGTCACACCCTTGAGAGTGTGTGCATTTTTCAAAGCCTTATCGTAATCGCCTGATTCAAGATATTCCATTACTTCCAGATTTTTTGAAGCTGAGGGCAGCTTTCTGATCATTTCAATATAAAGTGCGGAATTGTTCATAAATCTGCCGAGTGCCTCGTCGGTATTTACGCCTAACTTCTGAAGTTCGCTTATAATCTCCATTCTGATTCTACCTTTCTTTAAAGAATTTATTTAGCAGATGCGCTATTTCCTGTACATTGATAGGTTTTGCGACATGGGAGTTCATTCCCGATTCAAGACATTTCTTAATATCCTCTGCAAATGCATCGGCAGTCATTGCTATAATAGGAATATCCGAATCGCTGCGGTTCATCGCTCTGATGGCTTCGGAGGCTTCATATCCGTTCATTACAGGCATTCTGATATCCATAAGGATCGCATCGTAGGTCCCACAGGCGAATCGTTAAATTTTTCAACGCATACCTTACCGTTTTCAGCACGTTCGATCTCCGGACCGATATCAGAAAGCAGAACCTCCGCAACCTCCCGGTTCAGATCGTTATCCTCGGCAAGAATTATGCGTCTTCCGTCAAATCTGATCTCCTTGCCTTCAGAATCAGGCTCATCATTATTATCATCAGGTGACGCATAACGTTTAAGAGCGTAAAACATTGTGGATTTAAACAAAGGATTTGCAATGAATCCGTTGATACCCGCATCCTTTGCTTCTTACTCAACATCGCTCCGGTCATAGGCGGAAATAAGCAATATAGGTATATCATCGCCTGCCTGCGTATTTCCCTTGCAGTTTCTATACCGCTTATGCCGGGGAGCTTCCAGTCAAGCAGAACTATATGATAATCATTACGGAGCTTATGACGCTTATTTATCATTTCAAGCGCCGAATTGCCGTCAGGAGCCCATTCAGCCTTAATGCCCATATATCGGAAGGAGAATTTACAGTGCTTTTGCAAAGCATCTCGTCATCGTCCACAACAAGCATATTCCAGTCGGGAAGGATCATATCCTCCTCACGGCACTGCGCCTTTTCAAGATCCAAAGTAACATGGAACTGCGTACCCTTTCCCTGCTCGCTTTCTATATCTATAGTTCCGCCATCGGGCGTAAATTTTACAGCGTTTGACAAAAGATTTATGAGCATTTGATTAAGACGCACACTGTCACAGTATACGTCCTCGGTATCCACATTGTGAATAGATACCTCAAGATGCTGATCCTTTGCTTTTATCTGCGGCTGGATAATACTTACAATCCCCTCCATGACCTCCCGCATGGAAACCAGTTCGATATTAAGGGTCATATTTCCGCTTTCGATTTTTGACATATCGAGGACATCATTGACAAGACCCAGAAGGTGCTTGCTTGACATTGTGATTTTTTTCAGACAGTTTTCTGCCTGAGGTTTATCATCGATATTTGTCATGGCAATAGCAGTCATTCCCACAATAGCGTTCATTGGAGTACGTATATCATGGCTCATGTTTGACAAAAAAATCACTTTTTGCCTTAGCAGCCCTGAGTGCTTCATCCTTTGCCTCTGCAAGCTGATCCATCTGATGAGCAGACATATATATACCTGATAAATATAAATATAAAAACGGACAGAATTATCAGCAGACTTAAAATTATTAAGGTATAATATCCTCTGTTAAGGCTTTCAACAGCCTCGTCCAGATAACCATACGGCATTACAGCCACAAGAAACCAATCCGAATACGGAAGAAACGAAACGTACATATGCCTGAGCTCATCTCCGATATACATTACGGTTGAATAATCATTTCCGGATATCATTGCCTGTTTCATCTCGGATATGTATATTTCGGGCTTTTTACCCTTTTTTTCATTAAAAAAGATCCCTTATTCTGTCAAAATAATTATCTCTTACAGTATCTCCGCTCCTGATAACAAAGCTGCCGTCCTCTCTTATTATATGTGAAAACGCAACGCCATCGCTCTTGTCAAGCATAAGCGATTCCTGAATGTGTTCGACAGGCAGACCAGCGACCAGCGCAGTGCTTGTGCAGCCGTCTTTCATTTTATATTCCGCGGGCATACTCATGATAAGGACTGTTTCCCCCAGTATTTCTTATACCCGAAACAACATTTTTTGAATCAGCGGCAAGAGCTTCTGTAAAAGCCGAATAATTGAGCAGTTCCAGCGGCTTTCCGTATATAACGCCAAAGGTATCGTAGCCGGTTGAATATAATGCAAGATATTCAAAGCCCATAAGGTTACTGTTATATATAAAATCCTCGCACATCTGATCGTAATCGGTCACGCTTTAGGGCGGAACGGATTTGACAATATCCGACAAATATGACATATTAAGCTCTATTGGTAGACTTGAAGCGCAGTGATATCCTGTCGTTCACCTCACCCATATAAGCTTTGCCGATAGTTTCCATCGTATCCGTTGTTTTTCTGTTCATATAAACCGCCAAAAAACAAAAATATCGACACAAACTGCAATTACGGCAATAAGACTGAAAGTTAAAAACCTCTTTGAATCTCTTTTTAAAGTTTTTAAATTTACCACTCTTTGATTCTACTGACCCCATATAAAGCGCAGAAATAAAATACTTTAAAACAGGCTGAAACTGCACACAGAATCGCCTGCAATCATATACATTATTATAACATTATGCGGTATATAATGTGAAAAAAAAATTATCCATATTTGTAAATAATCAGTAAATTTGCAATTATAGCAAGACACAGAAATAGACTAACCAAAGGACGTGGCAGAGAGCGGGAAGAGTTAGGAATGAGTCCGCAGACGGGCTTGTCGCCCGTCAAGGACGAATGACGACACTATTCACATTCTCTGCCGCTGAACTTGTCAGGATATTTTTGTGGATTGCTATAGTATACCTATAAATATTATAGGACAAGACAATACGTTTTACCGTAACAGTCTTATGCAAACACCGTGATTGACTTTTTACACACCATATGTTATAATAATGTGCAGTAAGTGCCGCAGTTGTGTTTATCCACGTATCTGCGGCAAAGCTTTACCTATACCGAATAAAGAAAGGACGATGTTTGTGTCAAGGGCGTACGAAAGACTTATGCGGTGCTATGAAAGCTTTAAGAGCAAAGTAGATTTTACTCCCGAAATTGCGCTTGTTCTCGGTTCAGGGCTGGGAGAATATGCTTCTCAGGCTGACGTTAAGGCGGTTCTCGATTACAAGGATATTGAGGATTTTCCTATATCCACAGTTCCGGGTCACAAGGGACGGTTCGTCTTCGGATATATCGGCGAAGCGCCCGTTGTTATCATGCAGGGCAGAGTTCATTATTACGAGGGCTATCCGATGGAGGACGTGGTTCTCCCCGTAAGGCTCATGAAAATCATGGGTGCAAAGGCACTTCTCCTCACCAATGCGGCGGGCGGCGTGAACCGTCAGTTTGAATGCGGCGATTTCATGCTCATAAACGATCAGATATGCATGGCGCCCTCTCCCCTTATCGGAGAAAATCCTGAGGAGCTGGGTCCCAGATTCCCCGACATGAGCGAAATTTACAGCAGGCAGCTCAGAGAAATAATAAAAACCACCGCTGCAAGCCTTGACATCAGACTGAGAGAGGGCGTTTATATCCAGCTTACAGGTCCCAATTACGAATCTCCCTCGGAGGTAAGAATGGTAAGAACCTTGGGCGCCGACGCAGTAGGAATGTCAACCGCCTGCGAGGCTATTGCCGCAAACCATATGGGCATGAAAATTGCGGGAATTTCCTGCATATCTAACCTTGCCTGCGGAGTTACGGATAAGCCTCTTTCCCACGAGGAGGTTCAGGAAACCGCCGATAAGGCAGCTCCCCTTTTCACAAAGCTTATTACAGAGTCGGTTAAAAATATTTACGCACAAATGCAGGAAGAGGATCAATAAATGAGCAGGGCAATACTTATCTGCGGAAAAATATGCAGCGGAAAAAGCCTCTATGCCGCCGAGCTTGTAAAAAGGCACAGGGCTGTGCTGCTTTCCTGTGATGAGATAACGCTTGCTCTTTTCGGTCAGAATACGGGTGAAAAGCACGACGAGATAGCAGAACGAACTCAGAAGTACCTTTTTGAAAAATCTGCCGAGATACTTCGGACGGGTATAAACGTTGTGCTGGACTGGGGCTTCTGGCAGAAAAGAAAACGAGAGGAAGCAAGGAAATTTTACGCTGACAAGGGCATCTGCAGCGAAATGCACTGCATTGAGATATCAGACGCCGACTGGCAGCAGTGCGTTGCAAGGCGAAATGAAAAGGTCCTTTCCGGAGAAGCTTCCGCCTATTACATTGACAAGGGTCTTGCAGATAAATTCAACCGTATTTATGAGCCGCCCGAAAGGGGCGAATGCGACGTTTACATTTCAAACAGGCTTGAAAAAACATTCGTCAGGGATAACGATACGGCAGAGATCAGAAAAATGACGATCGCCGATTATGAAAATGTTTACGCCCTCTGGATATCCTGCGCGGGAATGGGGCTCAACGATACTGACGATTCCCGTGACGGAATTGAACGCTTTCTGGAAAGAAACCCCGAAACCTGCTTTGTATGCGAGAAAAAGGGAGAAATTATCGGCGCGGTCATTGCGGGAAACGACGGCAGGCGGGGATATATCTACCACACAGCAGTTTCTCCCGAACACCGCCGGAAGGGAGTGGCTGCCGCCCTTGTAGGCTCTGCATTATCCGCCCTTAAGGAAAAGGGTATCTCAAAATCGGCGCTGCTTGTTTTTGCACAAAACGAAACAGCAAACAGCTTTTGGGAGAACTGCGGCTTTACCGCAAGAACGGACATTATCTACCGTAACAAGGCGCTTCGGGAGATAACAAGGATCGATACATAATACTGTAATTCTCTGCCGCTGAACTTGTCAGGATATTTTTGTGGATTGCTATTATACTAATCTTTCACCAGACTGCAGATAAAAGATTAGTATAAAAAGCGGAACAGGCGATTGCCCGTTCCGCTTTGTTTTTTAATGCAATAATAATAAAGGGGTTCTCTATAAACCGGGACACGAGCAAAGCCTCGTCCATTGGTTCG
>CAYNPW010000101.1:0-7774 GCA_964399215.1 uncultured Ruminococcus sp.
CAGCCTGCCTGCAGATTTTTCGTGCAACCTGACGAAAAATCTGACTGCGCATCTTCAGCACAATCTTTATTCGGTATTGCCTCAAAAATAATTTTCAACATTTTTTCAAAGTCTGTTGAATTAACTCTGCCTTGCCTATTCTATTATTAAATATACCCTAATTCAGATAAAAAACACTTGCAATTTCTGCCGTTATGTGTTATAATTTATTAGAATAGTGTGATTATGCCCATCTGACGGGTATGATTGCTTTTATTTATTTCCGCTTGGGAGAGTTTTTTTATGAAATCTTTTGCCGAAGTATTCGATAAGGTCCTCGAATACATTCACCTTAAAGTTCTGAACAATGAGCTTACCACCGTAGCCTATGATATGTGGCTTAAATCCATGATACCCGACAGGCTCGACGGAAACGTTGCATACATCAAGGTGCAGTCCTCATTTCAGAAAGAGATAATTTTAAAAAATTACGACAAGCTCCTTAAAGAGGCTTTTCTTCACGTTATGGGCTTTGATGTCGAAATAGAGATCGTTCCGGACGAGCATACCGACGAAAACGACTACAAGCCCATAAAGGACCGCGAGGAGCTGGAGCTTACATTTTCAAATGCCGAATATGATTATACCTTTGATACCTTTATAGTCGGCAGATCAAACGAGTTTGCCCATGCCGCATGCGTGGCTGTTTCCAAAAACAGAGGCGGGGCATATAATCCCCTTTTTATACACGGTCCGTCGGGACTGGGAAAAACACATCTGCTGACCGCCATTTCCAATGAGATAAAATCCTCCGAACCCGATACAGACATTGTATTTGTCACAGGAGAGGTTTTTACAAACGAGCTTATTTCAGCGATAAAGGCAAAGGATACCCTCCCCTTCAAGAAAAAATACCGAAGCGCAGACGTTCTTCTTGTGGACGATATCCAGTTCATATCGGGAAAGGAATCCACACAGGAGGAATTTTTCCACACCTTTAACGAACTGCATTCACAGGGCAAGCAGATAGTTCTTACCTCCGACCGTCCTCCCAAGGATATAAAAACCCTTGAGGAGCGTATCAGAACCCGTTTTGAATGGGGACTTATCGCCGATATCACAACGCCCGATTTTGAAACGAGAGTTGCAATAATAAAGCGAAAGGCGGATCTTCTGAACCTGAAGCTTTCCAACGATGTAGTCGAATGTATCGCAACAAGGCTGAAAACAAATATCAGACAGCTTGAGGGCTGCGTTAAAAAGCTCAAGGCATATCAGCATCTTGTGGGAACTCCTCCTACAATGACCCAGGCACAGAATGCGATCAGAGAGATACTCAGCGATGACACTCCCTCTCCCGTAACAGTTGACAGAATAATAAGCGACGTTGCGGGTGTTTACGGCGTTACACCCGACGATATCAGAAGCATGAAAAGGTCTGCTCAGATATCCACCGCAAGAATAGTCGCCGCATACGTCATAAAGGAAATGACACAGCTTTCTCTTGAGGGAATAGGCGCAGAGCTGGGCGGAAAGAACCATTCCACAGCCTCTTACTATATCAAGGCTGCGGGAAAGGCAATGAACTCCGACCGCCACACAAAGGAAACCATTGAGGATATCATAAAAAATCTCAAGGAATCAGGCTGACAGGCATTGGAAAAAATACGACTTTTTTTCAACATCTTTCAACACCCCATATAATAAAGTATCTGAAGGATAATCAAATTGAAAAAAATTGTGTTTCAATATACATAATGTATTAAAATTATATTTTATACTTAAAATATAATTTTACAAAAAGTTATATCAACAGTTTTCAACAAGCTGTTGAAAACTGTGTTAAAAACCTAAACAGCTCAAAAATTCAAATTACAAAATGGTTACAACAAGTTACAGAATGATTTTACAGATTGTATAAACGTTTTTTTCAACAAAACCTTGATTAAATTTTTTCCATTATCCGGGTTTTCAACCGATTTTTTGGAAATCCTTCAACTTTCCGTAATCGGATTTTCAACTTTTAAACCGTTTTGTAAGCCGTCTGTAATTTTTCTGTAATTTTCAAAATATCCGTCAACTTCTCAACATCCTGATGTTAAAGTTTAAACCCGTTCAGCAAAAGAGTTTGAAAGCTTTTTTAAAGCTTTTGACACTGCTATTACTGTTACTATTTTGTAATTATATGTATTGTTATGTTTGTTGGCTGAAGCCGGAATATGATTTTAAGATTCCATACAGCGATATCCATTACTTAAATAACTGAAAAGGAATGAGTATAAAATGAAATTTATATGCAGACAGTCTGTTCTCAACGAGGCGGTAAACAACGTTTCAAGAGCAGTCCCGGTAAAATCCCCCGTTACCGCACTTGAAGGAATAAAAATATATCTCGACAAAAATATGCTTGAGCTTACAGGTTACGACCTTGAAATTGGGATACAGACAAAAATAGAGGTAGAATCAGAGGATCACGGAGAATTTACCGTAAATGCAAAGCTTTTTTCGGAGATAATCAGAAAAATGCCATCCGAAACCGTTTCTGTTGAAATAAACGACAAGCTGAAAGCTACCATTAAAAGCGGAGATGCGGAATATAATATCCTTGCCCTTCCCGCCGACGATTATCCGTCAATGCCCGATTATGATACCTCTGACAGTATAAGCATATCGCAGGGACTGCTTAAAAATATGATAAATCAGACAATATTTGCCGTATCGGTTTCGGATAATAAGCCAATACTTACAGGAGAGCTTTTTGATATTGACGGCGGAATTTTCAACCTCGTTGCCATCGACGGCTTCAGACTTGCCGTCAGAACTGAAAAAATGAATACCGAGGACAAGCATCATTTCGTTGTAAAGGCAAAGGCTCTTACAGAGGTTTCAAAGCTTTTAAAGGACGACGGTCAATCTGTTGTCAATATGTATCTTACGAGAAAGCATATAGTTTTCAATATCGGCGGATATATGGTAATTTCGAGGCTTCTTGAGGGAGAGTTCCACAATTATAAAGGCTCTATCCCCCAGAATCATACGACTGAAATAGTTATAAAAACAAAGTCGCTTATCGCAAGCCTTGAAAGATGCTCCCTGCTTATCGTGGAGCAGACAAAAGCTCCGGTAAAATGCTCCTTCGGGGACGGTCAGGTAAAAATAAGCTGCTCTACCTCCCTCGGAAAGCTAAGCGACGTATTTCCCGCGGATATTACGGGAAATAAGGTAGATATAGGCTTTAACTGCAAATATCTGCTGGACGCTTTAAAGGCTTCTGAATCGGACAAGGTAAAGCTGCTTTTAAACGGCGGGCTTTCTCCTATGAAAATAGTTCCCATCGACGGTGACGCTTATACATTCCTTGTTCTTCCGGTCAGACTTAAATCCGAATAATTTATTTTTGGAGAAAAATTTATGGAAATTCAGACTGAACAGATAAAGATATCGACCGAATTTATCAAGCTCGATCAGCTCCTTAAATTTTCGGGCGCAGCCGAAACGGGAGCGGAGGCCAAACAGATGATACTTGACGGGATAGTCAGAGTAAACGGAGAGACTTGTTTGATGAGAGGGAAAAAAATGCGTCCCGGAGACTTCGCCGAGCTTGAGGGAGAGGATATTATCCTCAGATTAGAGGTCACGGGAGCTTGATAATAAAAAGCGTTTATGCCGACGGCTATAAAAATCTGTCACAGGTAAGCATTGTCCCACATGAAAGCATGAATATTTTCTGCGGGGATAACGCTCAGGGAAAAACCAATCTTATAGAGGCGGTCTGGCTTATGACAGGCTGCCGCTCATTCAGGGGAACAAGAGACAGGGATTTTATAGGCTTTGAAAAGGAAAAGGCGGATATAAGGCTTTCCTTTGAGGATTCCTTCAGAACACAGGAAATTGGGTTTGAAGTGAAGAAAAAATCCCTGAAAGAAAAAAATATCACCCTTAACGGCGTAAAGATCCCATTGCTGTCAAGGCTTTTCGGAAACCTCAAATGCGTTGTTTTTACTCCGGAGGACTTGTTTATAGCAAAGGGTTCCCCTGACAACAGACGCAGCTTTGTGGATCTGTCCGCATCTCAGCTTAAAAAATCCTTTGTTTATGCTCTTAATAAATATGAAAATCTTCTGAGCCAGCGAAACGCAGCTATCAAGAGAATGAATTTCACGGGAAATGTTGATCTCGGAGAGCTTGATATATGGGACATCCAGCTCGCAAAAACAGGAGCATATATTTCTGTTATACGTGATACTTATTGTAATAGTCTCAATTTATATACAAACAGTTTATATAATAAAATTACTGATTGTAAAGAAAATTTATCTTTATACTATCAGTCAACTATATATAAAAATCTTGACGGAAGAACCGACCATGAGGGAGAGCTTGCGGATATCTATTATGAAAAGCTGAAAGCCTCCGCTCCCGATGATGTAAAAGCAGGCTATACCCTTTGCGGAATACACAGGGACGACGTTGCGGCTGCAATAAACGGTCTGCCTGTAAGGGAGTTCGGTTCTCAGGGTCAGCAAAGGAGCGCTGCTCTTGCAATGAAGCTTGCACAGGCAAAAATAGTCAGAGATCAGACGGGAGAGGCTCCGGTAATGCTCCTTGACGACGTTCTCAGTGAGCTTGACCGTGACAGGCAAAGCTTTGTTCTCAAAAGCATTGAGGATATGCAGGTATTCATAACCTGCTGCGACAGCCGGATACTTAAGGGAACAAAAGGAAAGATATTTTCCGTCAGAGAAGGAAGGGTAACGGAAAGCGGATAGGAGGCTTACAAAATGTACGTTTATCTTGGCAGCGATACGGTCGTAAGAAACTGCGATATTATAGGCATCTTTGATATTGAAAAAACCTCGGTGGGCAAGATCACAAAGGAATATCTGTCCGCATCGGGAAAAAGAAGATCTGCCTGCTATGTTTCCTATGATATGCCCAAAAGCTTTGTTGCGGCAACAAGAAACGGCAGGGAAAGGGTATATATATCCTCCGTGTTGCCGCAGACCATAATAAAAAGATGCAAAGAAAATACTTATAAGGAAGGTTAAAAATATGTCTGATATCCGGAATACAAGTGCAGTACAGGCTTCTTCGGAAAGCTATGACGAAAGCCAGATACAGGTTCTTGAGGGACTTGAGGCGGTAAGAAAGCGTCCGGGAATGTATATCGGTTCAACAGGTCCGAGAGGACTGCACCACCTTGTCTATGAGATAGTTGACAACGCTATTGACGAGGCGCTTGCAGGCTACTGCACGGAAATAACGGTAAATATTCTCAAAGGGGACATTATCGAGGTTACGGATAACGGCAGAGGAATCCCTACGGGAATACACCCCAAGGAGGGCATTTCCGCTGCAACGGTTGTCTATACCATTCTCCACGCAGGAGGAAAGTTTGGCGGCGGCGGATATAAGGTCGCAGGCGGACTTCACGGTGTGGGAGCTTCTGTGGTAAACGCTCTTTCCGAGTGGCTGGAGCTTACGGTAAAGGACGGAAAAAACGTTCATTTCCAGAGATTCCACAGCGGCGGTCATTATGACGAGCCTTTGAAAATAACCGGAGAAACAAACGAAACAGGAACAAGCGTTAAATTCAAGGCAGACCCTGAAATATTTACGGAAACCACCGTTTACGATTACGAAACACTGCTTAAAAGACTCAGAGAGCAGGCTTTTCTCAATGCGGGAGTGAGAATTGTTTTTTCCGATCTGAGAGATGAGGATAACATTCAGTCGGAAACTCTGCATTACGAGGGAGGAATAAGGCAGTTTGTGGAGCATATCCACAGAGTAAAAGGACTTGATCCTCTTTCAAACAAGGTCATATATGTAAGCGGAGAAAAGGGAGATTCGACTGCGGAGATAGCTCTGCAGTGGAACGACTCGTATAACGAGGATATACGTTCGTTTGCAAACAATATTCATACCATTGACGGCGGAACTCATGAAACAGGCTTTAAAAACGCCCTTACAAAGGTCATAAACGAATACGGAAAGAAATTCAACCTTATCAAGGAAAACTCCGATAAGCTTATCGGAGATGATGTAAGAGAGGGACTTACCGCTATTATTTCCGTAAAGCTTACAGACTGCGAGTTTGAGGGTCAGACAAAGGGCAGGCTCGGAAATCCCGAAGTGCGTCCCCTTGTTGAGGATATAGTGACCGAAAAGCTTATGTGCTACCTTGAGGAAAACCCCGAACAGGCAAGACTTGTTTTCGATAAGGCGGTAAACGCTCAGAAAGCGAGAGAGGCTGCCAAAAAGGCAAGAGAAACTGCAAGAAGAAAGTCCGCTATGGACAGCGCATCCCTGCCCGGAAAGCTTTCAGACTGCTATGACAAGGATACCGCGCTTACCGAGCTTTACATCGTGGAGGGAGATTCTGCGGGCGGCTCGGCAAAGCTTGGCAGAAATGCCCGTTATCAGGCGATACTTCCTCTCTGGGGAAAAATGCTGAACGTTGAAAAGGCAAGAATAGACAAGGTTTACGGAAACGAAAAGCTGATGCCCGTGGTTGCGGCTCTCGGAACTTCTATCGGAGAGGATTTTAACATTGAAAAGCTCAGGTACGGAAAGATCATCATAATGGCTGATGCCGATGTGGACGGTTCTCATATCAGAACGCTGCTGCTTACCTTCTTTTTCAGATATATGCGTCCCCTTATCACAAACGGAAATATCTATATAGCACAGCCTCCCCTTTTCAAGGTATCAAAGAAAAAAGGCAAAAAGGAGATCGCAAAGTATGCTTTCTCCGACGAGGAAAGAGATATGTATATCTCCGAGCTTTCAGCCGAAAACGACGGAAAAATGAACGTTCAGCGCTACAAGGGTCTTGGAGAGATGGATCCGGAGCAGCTCTGGGAAACCACAATGAACCCCGAAACACGGACTATGCTCCGTGTGGAGCTGGAGGACGCTGCAAAGGCGGACGAGATATTCACTATCCTTATGGGCGATAAGGTCGAGCCTCGCCGCGACTTTATTGAAAAGAACGCAAAGTATGTTCAGAACCTGGATATATGATCTTTGTTTTAAGTTTTACAGTAAAGGAATGATATTTATTGTCGGTAATTGATGATGATATTTACGACGACGGCAGGGTGTCCTTTGACGAGCTTATTGCACAGGGAGAATATAAAAGCAGCAGGGAGGAGATCCTTGCCGGCTTTAAAATATTTCAGAAAAAATATGTTTACAAGTCTGTTGCTCTTCAGATGACACTTGTTGTGCTTGCAATAGCCACACAGCTTGTTAATGTTTTTATGGGAACGGACAGGGACGTATCATTTTCATGGATGCTCATCATAATGTGCGTGGTTCTGGGAGTATATCTGCTTATGCGTCCCAAAAACACATTTAAAAAGCTTGAGGCGGGTCTTGCCGAAATAGAGGGAACGGTCTATAAAGCAGAAATTTATACAGATAAGATAAAGATATCAACAATATACGATCCGTATATTGTTGATAATGAAGATACCGATGTAGAGGAAGGATCCTCCGAGGAAAATTCTGAAGAAGAACCGGAGGACGAGCTTCCTCCCGCAACAGTCATTCACCTTGACAACAGCGCTGTTGAAATTGTTGAATGCAGTGAAATTTATATTGTTTACGTAAAGAAGATAAATATTTTTGTAATACCCAAATCCGCCTTTAAGCCGTATGAGAATACGGAGATAAAAAACAGGCTCTCAAACATAATGGGAGTAAGATATAAGGAAAATTAAATACTGTCTTTAGGGAACCTCTATAAACCTCCTTCACGGCAAATTCTCTATTGGTTCGTTCATCTGCT
>CAYNPW010000102.1:0-7759 GCA_964399215.1 uncultured Ruminococcus sp.
TTCGGCAGTAGCTTTCTATTTTGCGGACTATTGCTTCGTTGTCGATTTTAAGCACACTGTCTGCCTACCTTTCAATAAGATTTACTGCAATACCTTTTATAAGTCTGCGTTTTTCATTCCAGCCCCACACTTCATATGTTGGATCTCCCGCATAAACGGTATAAGTCTTTTCCGCAAAAGTCTCATCAAGTAAAGTTACGGTAAAAAATGGCTTGTCCTGACTGGAAATAAAGTCATTTATCTGCCTGACTTCCCTGCCCGTTAAGCCGAACCATTTAAGAGATATAGTCTTTTTAACGCCAATCATATCTCCCACCAGCAGACAGTTTGCACCCCTGCCCGTATTTTCTGACCACAGCTTATTGTTTGTAAAAGATACCTCTGCGGGAGTAGGCATATCCGCGTTGTCAAATTTAAGTCCTGTTGAGATCAAATGTCCGTCCTCCTTAAATATTCAGCGGCGACTTGCCGTTGAGCTTGGTCTTATCATTTATACGTTCTATTACTTTGTCGGTCATAAGCTTGCCGTCAAGATAGAGATTTGACGTAAGCTCTATTTTCTGGCTTCTGCCTGAATTGCCCGCCAATATGGCTTTGTATACCGCTCCCTCCACAGCCTGCGCTATCGCCTCAGTGATCTGACTGTTATTTGCAACAGCCGTCTTGCCGCCTATCGTGCCTACCATTTCGGGACCTGCCTCACGGGCAATAAATACCTCGCCGTAATCGGGAAAACCTCCGTCGGCATATGCGTCGCCCGCAAGATAACCGCCGAAACCCTCCCAGAAGCCCCACCAGCCGTCTGAGGAATTATACACGTCCGATATGTCGGAAATGCCTTGTTTCAGCGAATTCAAGCCGCTTTGAAGACCCTCGATAGCCCACCACACTCCGTCGTACAATTCTTCACCTTTTTCTTCCCAGAACCTTCCCCATGTCTTATAACCTACTTTCAGATCGTCCCAGCGTTCCAAGAACCAGTCCTTGACTTCGGTAATCTTAGGAGCCAGAAAATCGTAAAGCTTTTCACCTTTTGTCTCCCAGTAACTATTCCAGCCGGTAAAGCCTTTTTTTATCTTATTCCATGCACCGTGAACTCCGTCGTATAGATCTTCGCCGCGCTTTTCCCAGAAATCTGTCCAGTTTGAGCCTATGTCCTCCCAGAACTTTGTCCAGCCGCTGCCGAACAGCTTTTCTACTCCTCCCTCCGCAGCTTCAAGCAGAGGATACCAGTCGCCGTTTTCAATGCCCTCATACATTCCCTCTCCGACATCCTGCCAAAATTCGCTCCAGCCGTCGCCGAATATCAACCTTATTCCTCCGTCCAGAGTTTCAAGCAAAGGCAACGGATCGTGATCTTCAAATGCGTCGTATACCGCACCTCCCACATCTTCCCAGAAATCCGTCCAACGTTCTCCGAACAATGACCTTACAGCGCTCTCCGCCGTTTCAAGCTTGGAAACAAATTCGTCGCTGAATACGCCGACTTTAAGCGTTGCTCCTTTTGCCGCCTTGTTCTGAACGTCTGAAATATCTCCGCTGATATTTGTAAGTCCGCTTGCAAAGGCGTCAAGATTTGCAATGTCGTCGGCGTTTATAAGCTGACTCATAATTGAACCGCTGTCTCTGTCCAGTATATTTATCTCGTCAAAGCCCGCAAGGGAGCCTGCCGCTTCCGTCAGCTCGTCCATAGCGTCCGCCGTAACGTCAATACTTTCCGCTGCCGTATCGGCAATGGACTGAGTATCGTCAAGTCCGTCGTATAGGGAGCTAAGACCGTCTGCGGCTTGTTCGGCGTCGGTGTTTATATCGGATATTCCCGTATCACCGAACGAGGCAAGCAGAGCGATAGCCCCCGCCGCAAGGGCTATCCAGCCGAATGCAGATTTCATGACCGTTCCGAGAGTTATGGTCTGAGGTATAAGCAAAGCCTGAACGGCGTGAAGTCCCGTTTTGGCAACAGCAAGTCCCTTTACGGCTAAAGTGACCGCAGGAATAGCCGCCGCTGACATAAGACACACTTTTAGGAATGTCTGCGAAATGGGATTGAGACTATTGTACCAAGCCGCCGCCTGAGCCGCTCCGTCGGCAAGCTTTGTCATTATGGGAGTTACCGCCTGCACTCCCGCCGAAAGCATAGGCAGAGCCGTCTGCACAAACGGCAGGAACGCTGTACCGATCTCAAGCTTAGCCTTTTGTATCTCATTTTGCAGAAGTCTGTACTGATTTGCAGGACTGTCGATAGTCCTTGCAAGGTCTCCCTGCGCCGTTGAGGTCTGCGACATAACGGCTATGTACCGTCCCAGCACCTTCTGCTGATTGGTAAGCTCCGCACCTGTTTCGGCTATACCGTATTTATAAGCGTACTGCTTGACTGTACTTTCGTCCACAAGTATACCCAGAGCTTTCAAGGGTTCGGTCTCGCCCGTAAGACCGGACCTCAGCTTTGTAAAAGCCTCCTCGCTGTCGATATTATAAAAGCTTGCCATATCCTGAGAAAGCTCCGTAATGCTTGTGGAAAGGCTGTAAGCCTGCTCCTCGGTAAGCCCCATAGAGCTTGTCATTGTGTACAGGATACCTGCATTTTTACGCAGTTCAACGGCGTTCAGACCGAGACTGTCCGACAGTTCGTCAGACCACTCCCGCGCTTTGTCTGAATATCCGCCCAGAGAAGTCTCGAAAAGGCTGTCGCTTTCAACGGCGTCCATAGCCTCGGTGATACTGTCCTTTATAAGCTTGCCTAATCCAAGTGCGGCAATGCCAGAAGCTATTTTTTGAAATGCTCCCAGCACATTTTCGGAGGTCTGCTCTGCACTCTCGCCAACCTCCTTTACGGACTTTTCTATATCCTCGTTACTGCGTTTAATACTGCGTTTAACGTCCTCCGTACCGCTAGATACTTTTCGGGATATGTTGTCCGTCTTGTCGGAGACATTGCGCTCTATCATACTCCAAGCCTCAGTAAAGCTTTCCGACTGGCTCATTCCCTGCTGACGCAGAATTGCGGCTATGCTTGCAGCCTTTGAACCGCAGGTTCGCTCGGTATTGGCAAGTATGTCCGCTATACGCTTATCGGCTTTGCTGAAGCTTTCCGACATTTCTTCTGCGCTCTCGCCTAAACCGCAAAGGTCCTTTTCAGACTGTCTGATCTTTGCGGTCAGATCGCTGTTCTGTCCCGAGATGACCACTTTTAATTCTTCGGTCGCCAATTATTGATCACCTTGCCTTTCATTGTTGAATTTAGCCGCCTCCGACATCTGAGCCTTGATAAGCTTCCAATCCTGAGAAGTATCTCTCTGCTTTTCCATAACGGGATACGCCTTTTCGATATCGGGGAAATCCTTTGGATCATGGACAGCGTAGGAAATAAGCTTAGCAAGTGTATAATCAAATCTTGCCCGTTCCCTTACACGCTGTATATCGCATTCTGTTTTCGCTTTAATGGTATCCGATACCTCTTTGAGCGACATATCCCAGAAGTCGTAGCAGGATATGCCGCATTTAAGCGCTTCGGGATAAATTCTGTCAATAACTTCACTTACTGAGGTTTCTTTGTATTTTCGGGCTCGCTCTGTGTTTTCTCCGCAGGAGCCTCCCTCTTCATAAAACCCGAAACAATATAGACCTCCTTAATTACGTCGATAAGCTCCTCCAGATTTCTGCCCTCGTCTATGAAATCATCAAGCAGAGACATAGCCTGTTCAAAGGTCGCGCCGTGATGATAACGCTGCAGCGCAGCCCATATGACCGCAGTTAGAACATTAAGGCTGTCAAGCTTTGTCCAAGCGCGTATAAGAGAAAAGCCCAGCTTCTTTTCCGCCTCGATAGCCGCCGAAACCGAGATCTTCAGCTTGTATGTTTCCCCGCCTACAGTAAGCATCGCAAAAGGAATATTTTTCATAATGTGTTACCTCCATAAAGAACGGGACAAGCTTTATGCCTGCCCCGCAATATTTTCTTCGACCTTGCTTTCGACCGACGTCGTCAGCGTGAACTTAAGAGCCTCTGCTACTCCTGCGCTGCTGCGCTTAACGGAAATTCCTCCAAGCCACAAATGACTGTCTCCGTCGGGATAGGTAAGCTTGAACCACTTGGACTCTCCTGCTGTCTGAGCCGCTTTAAGCACGGAGTACGAATTAAGCACCTGCTCCTCCGATGTTCCGCTATCGTCTTTGTTACAGTAAAAACCAAATTCAAGCGAGCCGTAATCAACAAGCTTGCTGTCAACAGACCTCTTATTGGTGTCTAGGAGATTTGTAACATCCAGCTTGTCGGACGTTCCGCCCATATCAGGCACCTGATACAGACCATAAAGTATTTTGAATATGCCGTCCTTTGTATCGCTGATCTCCAGCTTTATTCCCTGTGAACTGTATTCCATAAAATTTAGCTCCTTTCATATACTATGAATGTTTTTTCGTCAACCGTTCCCGAGAACGTCATTGACCTCCGCCAAAGGTATTCCTCGTTCGGCGCCGAGGACGATATTCTGCGGAAGCCTGCTCTTATCATAAGTTCCGATACCTTGCAGGCTGTCTCCTCGCATTTCTCCCTTGTACGGGAGTTATCCCACACGTCAAGCTGTACCGAGATACCCGAAAAACGCTCCGCACCGTCCAGAACGACAGAGGAAGAATTGCTTATCTCAGAAATAGTGACAAGCGGGAATTCCGCAGTACCCTTTGGAAACGACAGCTCGATATTACCGCAGGCGGGAGATATTAACCTCGCTATATGCGGATTTATGTCGTGCATTATTTATCAAGCCCCTTTCTGATAAGAGCGCCGAATATGCCCGCCATTTGCTCCTCCCCCGCCTTTGCCGCAGTACGCATAAACGGGCGGGGCTCCATACCGTGAGTGGTATGGAACTGCCCGTCCGTACCCATATACGTCCAGCTTTCCTTTGTTGTGTGAGGAACTTCGGGGTCTCCTTTGGTGCCTGTGCCGTACTCATTGAAAATTGCGTGATCACAGTTGGTATAGACCTCCGCCGTATGGTCTTTTACCTTGCTGACCTTTATGCTGTCCCGCAGATCGCCGCCCGCCTCCTCTGCAACGGGAGATAAAAGCTTCGCCTGACTTTGTACAAGACTCGCAGTCAATGCAATGCCTTTGTCTATCAGACTGCCGTCCGCAAGTCCGTCAAGCTTGTCTATCAGGCTGTCAAGACCCTTGACTTCAATAGTTTTCATATCTTTCCCCCGTTATAACATAATGATCTGCATATTCGGACACGGATACCACCTTAAATTTCTGACCCTTGCTGTCGGTAAAAACATCGCCGTCAATTATCTTAAAGTCCTCATATTTCAACACAGTCAATTCGGTCATATTATTTATACGCTCGCCGTAAAGCTCGGCGGACAGTTTATCCGACACAGGCTTTGAAACCGCCTGAAATCGGCATATTTCCCTTTCCTGCAAGCTTGTTCCCACATAGCCGTTGGAAATTTTCTCCGTCCGTGACAGTTTAAAGCTTTTCAGATCTCTGTTCATAAGTCTCACGAATGACGCCTACCTTTCTGGGATAGTTTTTCAGCCTTGACCTTATCTCGGCAGGAAGTCCGTCAATAAAACTGCGGGTAATACCGCCCTCGGAGCGTGAGCTTTCGCCTTCCGCACCCTCGCGGTTAAATATAACTACAGCTAACTGAACTTGAGCGCTCACAAGCCTTTCAGGAAGCTCGTCACGCCCGATTTCGTCAAGTATACAGTCTTTTGCGGTTTCCAGCAGAATTTCCGCTTTTTCTTCGGTGATTTCCATAGGCGCTAACGCCGATCTCAGTGCCCACAAAGTCCACTCAGCGTCCATATTACTGTCCTCCTCTATCAGCTTGACGTACTTTCCGCAGCAGATATCTTAATGCCCTTTAGTACGCCCGCCTTTTTGGTATTTTTAAGCGCAATTCCGGCGACAAGCTCGACGTCGCCTTTTTTAACGGCTCCGGGAGCGTTCAGGTCGGGCATATGAGAAGAAACAACCTTATTCCCTGTTGGAGAGATACCGCAGAATGCGTCTATCCCTATCTTAACGGCATATATAGCAGTTGTTCCGTCGCTTTCCGTCTTTACTATATCGTCGGACTTTGTACCGTCGTAATACTGCCCGCAGTCCATAAGCGGTATATCGTTATAGGTCTCAACTACCCTGCCGAATCCGTCTGTGGAGCGTCCGTAATAGCCTGCCCTTCTGGCGCAGGAACGCACCTTTGTAAGCATTTTATTGTTCATAAGCAGAACAGTCGGCTTTTCATCAAGGAGCGAGATAAATCCGTCCAGCTCGTCGAGGAATGCATTATAATTCTTGTCTGTAAGTTCAGAAGTTGAAAGGTCCGCCTCAGAAGTTACCTCCGTGTCGGAGCTTGCAAGCAGCTTTTTCAGCCCGTCGAATGTGCCTGTAACAAATCCCGTACCGCTCGCTGCGGACGTCCCGTTTATAACAAGGTTTGTAAAATAGTTTGAGGTAGCCTTTATCTTCTGCTCCGCCTGAAACGCAAGCTCGTCTACTGCGCCCGAGGTCTCCGCAATAACTCTGTCCACCTCGAAAGAACCGCCCATGATGATAGCCTCGGACGTTTTCTTTTCGCGCTTAGCCTCTCCCGCCGTATAATCGCTGTTGATCTTTCTCACAGCTGCTGTCGAAGGAGATTTTAACTGCATGTAGCCGTAGCTGAGAGTTGAACCTCCCGTACCGGGCGAAATAGAGTTGTCGAACACCAGCATATCAAGCAGTAAGCTTGAACGTCTGAATGTGTCCACCACCGTCTGATCTACCTTGTCGGACATGCCGACCTTTGCCTCTTCAAGTGTGATAGCCATAAATAATTACCTGCCTTTTCTGAATTTATTTTCCCGCATTTCTCATTCTGAGCGCGTCCGCAAGGGTTGCGGGAGCTCCCTTTGCGCCTGTTCCCGCGCTCGGGTCTTTAGGCGGAACTCCGCCTTTTAACCTTGTGTTGACCGCTCCCGAAACGGCGTCGTTGAACAGCTTTTCAAAAGCATCGATATTTGTCTTTGAATTCTCCGCGTTATCAGCCGTCAGGTACTTTGCAAAATCAGCGGAAAGTCCTCTTTTCTGGAGTTCTCCGCCGACAGAAACCTCAAGCTGGGAATGCTCGAACTGTGCTTTCTGCTTTTCAAACTCTGCTTTTTCTTTGCCGAACTGATATTTTTCGCGTTCGGCAGCTGTCATTTTTTCAAGCTTTTTGCTTTCGTCCTGCTCTTCCAGCTTTTCCCTTTCCCATTTGCTTTTTGCAGTATTAAGAGCCTTTGTGACAATGGAGTCTGTGCGGCTCTGTAAAGCCTTAGACATAGCCTCATTGCCCAGAATATCCTCTGCAGAAAATTTGCGGAAAACGTCCTCAAGGGTAAATTCCGTTCCGCCTGCGTTATCCGACGTACTGCCGCCGGAGTTTCCCTGCGGCGTGTTCGTTTCCTGCGAACCCGTACCTCCGCCTGCTCCGTCCTCTGCAAAAAACTGCATTGGGATTCTGATGAATTGTCTGTACATAAAAATCTCTCCTTTGCCCTGCACGTTCACGCCGTGCAGTTCTGAATTTTTGTCCGAAAAGCAGCGGCTTTCAGCCTGCCCTTCCGTCCGTTTGTGTATGAAAAAAACGCTCTGATCTCTCAAAGCGTTTAGTTCCGTATTTGATTTGGGTATAAAAATGCCGCCGGAGTTTGCCGACGGCGATACGCTCCGCTTGTGCGGAGCGGTTAATCTAATATTTCAATATTTTTTATCTCATTTTCGTAT
>CAYNPW010000103.1:0-4832 GCA_964399215.1 uncultured Ruminococcus sp.
CTCCCTGACTTGTTCCTGATCTTGCATTGCGGCTCGGTTAATTCTGTTCAGTTCGGAAATGAAGTTGACTGTGAAGCATATAACAGAGGCGCTGACCGCCATAAATATTACGAATACTATCAGTCTGATTACTGTTCGTTTTGTTTTCTCTTTGTCCCTCATAGCTTCCGTCCTCTGGGTCTGCAAACTGCTTTCGGCTGATCTCTGAGTATGCCTTCAAGCTCTCTGCATATCTGTTCGGGAGCCTCACCGTTGCGCAGCAGCGTTCCCTCCCACAAAGGACCGTTCAAACCCTTGTGATTGATGTTATTAACGCACTTTACCGCTGTTCCTCCGTCTTTTACCCAAGCCTCCAGACCGACGTTATAGTCGTCGAGGAGTATGTCGTCTGCGGTTATGCCTCCGGGGATGTATGTTGATTTTGATACGCCCACTTTAGTAAACAGCCTGTGTTCGGGATCTATTTCCGGAAGGTACTTATCAAGCCAGTCGTGTTTCTCCTTTCGGCAGTAAGGAGGCTCGCCGTCAATGGCAGCCGAAAGAATAAATACCTCAGCTTCGGGATTATTATGTATAAACTCCTTTAAGCCTTTAACCATATTTTCAAAGGGCTTTAGGTCGCGGAAAAAGTCTTTTTCCCACATTCGTTCAAGGTACTGTGCCTCGTCGTGAAAACGTGCAAGCGTACCGTCCATATCTACAAATAGACGTCTATTCATTTGAAATCCTCCTTTTCTCTTATATACAGCCGTGCAAATACTAGCTTAGCCTAAGTCCATTTTTGTGCCGCACTTAGGACAATAGTCGCAGTCGTAATAATCTGATGTACTCTCTCCACAGTTTGTACATACCGTTCCTGCCCATTTTCCGTGCCTGACCTCCTGCACGTCTGCGGCGGGAACTAAGTCTACAATCTGTTGAACGGTTGCCGCCACAAACAGCGGACAATTAGGGTCATTCAATATATCTTTTGCTAACGCTTCAATAATTGCCTCACGTTCTACGTATTCAGTCATTTTCGTTACCTCCGTCCATTTTAGCGCCGCAGTGGCAGTAAGGATAATCAGTAATTTTATTACCACAAATTAAGTTAATTGTTCTACCGCATATAGAACACTCGTAAAAATCATCTCTCGGGTCACGATTACCTATGCAGTGTACCCATTTCCCGTGCCTAACCTCCTGCACGTCTGCGGCGGGCATATCCAAAATAGTTTCTTCAACCTGTGCATAATCTACCAATGTAAGATTTTCATCACCCCACATATTACCGTCCGCGCAAAGGTCTTGAAGTCGTTTTAATGTTTCTTCCACGTCAATAAATTTCTTAGCCATTGTCAGATATCCTCTAATATTCTCTTTAGGTTTGTCCTTGTACTCCTGCATATCTTTTTCTTTGCGGATCTTTGCATCACGCTCGCGTTGATTTTTCATTGCCGCTGCATTTGCTGCTATTATTGCAGCCATAAATCCCATATTCATTTCTCATTCCTCCAATCTAAATCCTTAGTACTTCCTGTTGCTTTTAAACTTTTCCTGTTCTTCTTCTCGTGCCGCTTCCGCAAGCAGTTTTCTGACGTGCCTGTCCATCTCGCCGTATATCTTTTTCAGCGCATTGTAAGACGCCCTTGCAAGATTACCTTTTGCAATACGGTATTGAGGTGCGACTTTTATTTCTCTTTTCGGCGGACGTGAAAGAATATCCAGCGCTATTTCATTGCCCTGTTCGGCGGCGGCTCTGATCCAGTAGCTTGCCGCCTCGCTGTTGTTGTCTTTCATATACAAAAGTCCAAGCCTCAGCTGGGCAGAGCTGTTGTTCTGCAGAGCTGAGCGCAGTAGGTATTCTTCCGCCAGATCACGGTCATATCTGTCCTCCGAAAGATAAAATTTACCTAATGTGTACTGCGCATATTGATTGTTATATTTGTCCGCTGCTTTTGTGAGAAACTGTTCGGCTTTTGAAAGATCCTGATGCTCCTCTTTAAGATAGAGCCTGCCCAGAAGATAACAGGCAGCCTCGTTGCCCTGAGCTTCAGAGGCTAACAAATACTGTTCGGCGACGGAATAATTAAGATGCTCCTCGCTCATATATATTTTTCCGAGTTGGTACTGTGCATACTGATTTTTATGCTTATCAGCAGCAAGTTTGTAATACTTTATTGCCAGCTCAGGCTGTTCTTTAGGCGGACTTGAGTACAATTTTCCCAACTGATACTGGGCGAACTCGTTGTCCTTGTCATCCTCCTGTTCGGCAGCCTTGAGGAAGTATTTTTCAGCTTTATCGTAATCGCCGTATTCCTTGAGAAACAGTTTACCAAGCTCATACTGCGCAAACGGATTATTATGGTCATCCGCTGCTTTCGTAAGAAACTGTTCGGCTTTTGAAAGATCCTGATACTCCTCTGTAAGATACAGCTTACCGAGAGCGTATTGCGCATACTCGTTATCATCTTTGGCAGCTCTGAGGAGATAGCTCTCGGCTTTTTCAAGGTCTACATCTGTTCCTTTACCTTTGAAATACATAATTCCGAGCCTGTATGCAATGCTATTGTCAGGCGCTTGCTTATATTTCTCAAGGAATGTATCGAACGCTTTTACATAATACTCATTTGCCTTGTCTGCGTTTTTGAGATTTTCGTACAGCGTTCCCAGACTATACAGCGCATTAGGATTATTATGCTTATCTGCGGCTTTTTTTAAGTAATTACCTGCAAGTGCAAGATCCCAACATTCCTTTGTAAGATACAGCTTACCCAAAGCGTATTGAGCAAACTCGTTATCCTGATGTGCGGATTTGCGAAAGTATTCCTCTGCTTTGCTGTAATTTTTATTGTTTTTCAGGTAAAGCTGTCCCAAAGCATACTGTGCATATTGGTTGTTATGTTCGTCTGAGGCTTTGAGCAAGTAATTACCTGCAAGTGCAAGATCCCAATGTTCTTTTGTAAGATAAAGCTTACCCAGAGCATATTGAGCAAATTCGTTATCCTGATATGCGGATTTGCGAAAGTATTCTTCAGCCTTGCCGTGATCCTTGTAATACTCCAGATAGTGCTTGCCAAGCGTATATTGAGCAAATTGATTATTATGCTTGTCTGCCGCCTCAGTCAAGTAATATTCAGCCAGAACAAAATTTCGGAATTCGTCTGTGAGATAAAGCTTGCCTAAAGCAAACTTGGCAAAATCATTGTTGTTATTATCGGCGGCAACTGTCAGCACATCTATCGCTTCATTGAATTTTTTTTGTTCGATATACAGCTTTCCCAGCATATACTGAGCGTTGGAGTTATTAGCCTTGGCAGACAGAGAAAGGAATTCCTCAGCCTTTTTGAGATCCACATCTGTTCCTTTGCCCTTGTAGTACATAAGTCCTATCTTATACGCAATGGTATCGTCAGGAGATTTCTCATAGACCTTATGGAATCCCTTCAGAGTCTTTGCATAATGCTGTTCGGACTTGACCGTATCCTCATCCGTACCCTGACCTTTTTCATAGGCTGTCCCTAAAGCGTAATCCGCAAAGGGCATTCCCTGATCTGCTGATTTTTTGTAATGCAAGAACGCCTCAGAGTAGTTTATATCTGTTCCGTTGCCGTATTTATATATATTTCCAAGTGCGAACTCGGCGTATTTGTTACCGTCAGCCGCCAGATAATGTTTTCTGGCTTTAACATAATTCTGCTCAGTACCCAGACCCCGATTGTACATTTTACCGATACGGTAATTGAGGTACGCGGTTTCCCATTCAATGCTCTGTATTTTCTTTTCAGGCAAATTATGTGTATTTATATCGTTATCAGCATTTAGAATGCTTAAAAATTCCTCAAAAGCTTTAGAATAATACTGCTGTGCAATTTTTTCGGCGTCAGGAACATCTATAAGCTTATTGCCGTATAGCTTTCCCAAATCGTGCGTCGCAAGAGCATTGCCTGTTTTGCTTTCCGAAAGAAGAATATCCCTGGCCTTTTCAAAATCAGGATTTTTCGAGTACATTATTGACAATGCATTTTTGTATTCTTCGGTCCATTTGATAAACGGTCCTGTTCGTCTTTCAGGGATACCACGCGTGGCAGGGCGCTGTTCGATGTATGGCGTCAGATTGTCAAGATATACCTGAACATCGTGTGGGTCTATTTCACCTTTTACAGCGCGGTCATACATATCAAAATATGTTATGATCTGCTGAGCTGTAAAGTTTTCGTTTATCTGTTCGAGAATAACATTTGACAAGCCATTGTGAAAGCCCTCAGCAATAAGCTTTTTCTGCTCGTCTGTAAAATCGTGAGCTGAGTAAATTTCAGCAAGAGCCAGTTCATCATCAAGCTCACGCTTTACATTAAGAAGACCTGTATATACGCCGTTTTTGTCAGTCATACGCTCATATTCTGTGGCGTTAACATAAGCCATTAACGGTTCTTTTAGCCTTAATAAAGCCTGTTCGTCATATCGCTTGTCAATTAACCATGATATTTGTTCGTAAAAATCAGATTCGTCTTCTGGAGGTATATCCTGATAAATAGACTCAAGGTATCCATCGGACGAGCCATCTGCATCAGGAAACTGTTCTTCTTCTGCCGGCGGTATCAGAGCTTCGATTTCGGAATGTGCGCTCTGTTCGTCCATAAGCAGACGATCGTAATGTTCCTCATCGGGGATAAACTCATCGGAACGTCTTGTATAGCTGTCAACGTATTCCGCAGGAAATTTTTCTTCGGAAAGATGAGAGAAACCGTCATAATGGGAATGTATAGCAGCGTCTCTGACCTCCGGCAGATATTTCAGCAGGGCGTTGCCTGTTTTTTTGCGGAACTCTTTAAGCCTGTTCTTTTTGAATT
>CAYNPW010000103.1:4932-7251 GCA_964399215.1 uncultured Ruminococcus sp.
AGCAGGGCGTTGCCTGTTTTTTTGCGGAACTCTTTAAGCCTGTTCTTTTTGAATTGACACCAAAGCCGACGGTTACCTTCTCCGTATGTTCTCCTGTCCAGCTCCATATGATCATCCAGCATTTTAAGATATTTAAAAAACTGTTCTTTAAGCTGTTCGGCGCAGGACATATAGTTGGCGGAGATCTGCGGCGGCAGAATTTCTCGTTCCATTTTTGATATGGCGATTATTCTTTCAGGTCCTATGATACCGTTGCCTATCTTGGATTTGATCTCATCCAATGCCTGCTGTTCCAGCATATCCTTATCGCGGTAGATCTTATTGCGGTCTTCTCTGCGCTCATATTCCAGAAAATCCAGGTGAATATGAATGTTATCAGTGTCCATATGAATGCCTGCCGTCCAGTAAACGTTGTCGTTATCCAGCTTCTTTGATTTGGAGATCAGTCCGTTCATACCCAGACGGGTAAGCTCGCGAAGCCTGCCGACATTCAGCATATCGTCCTTTGTGATGATGTTGAACTCTTTCAGAAAATCATTGTCAAATGATATGACCGATAAATATTTGGGACAGCCTGCCGCCAGACTTTTTCGCTCAAGATCACGATAATACTCGATCTGTTCTGCGCCCAGAAGATCCATATCTGTATCAAAGTTCCCTGACGATTCATTTTCCGGAAGCTTGTAAGCTATGAACTGCGGAGCTTCTTCATCTGAGATCAAGCCCCTGCTTGCATAATCGTAATAGTCTAAGGAAATGTCATTTTTTGCGGCTTTGAATTTACCTGTTCTTCCGTTGTAGTCATATACATCATTCCTGCCTATATGCCAGCCTTCCTCAGCCGTAACGATTTTAAGCATAAATGTAACTCCCGGGCTGCTCATTTACGGAACTTCTCCTTTTCGGTCAGCTTATACCTGTAATTTTTCTTGCTTTCCTGAAGCCACGAGTAAGGCTGTTCGCCGCTGTCGATATATTCCTTATATGCCAGATGGTGCGATAGGCTGTTGAGTAAATTCAGTTGGTGAAAATTCTGTTCGTAAAGCTTTGCCATCTTGGAACAAAGATCCTTATACTGTTCCTCAAGCTGCTGTTCAACATTTCCGTGACGCGGGACTTTATTGGCGTATTGGAAAAGCGCCCACTCGAATATGTTGGACTCCGTGGTGTCGTTCTCCTTAGCGAGCTGTTTCAGCAGCATATTGGCTTCCTCGGAGATCTTGATCGTCTTTTTCATTGTGAATTCGTTTTTATTACTCATACTGTTCTCCTTTTCTGTTTGGATCCTGCCACGCGTGGCAGGGTAGTTTCATTTTTGTACGGACGTGCTGCTTTGCAGCCAAGTGCAGGCTTATCTGTCCGAAAGAAAAATGTCTGTTGACTTTATATCAATATTGTGATATAATTTAGATATAATATAAATGGAGGTGACTGCTATGCCAACTATCAGACCCAGCGCTGATTTACGCAACAGCTACAATGAAATTTCTGAGTTTTGTCACGAGTATTCTGAGCCTGTTTTTATTACTAAGAACGGAAAGGGTGATCTTGCCGTTATGAGCATTGAGGCTTACGAGCAGCTTAAGGGAAGGCTTGAACTTTACAGCCTTATTGAAGAAGGTCTAAAAGACGAGCGGCAAGGTAAAGTTCGTCCTCTGTCGGACGCTTTGGCAGACATTCGGAAAGGATTTGACAGATGAGTTATCAGGTCAACATTACCAAGAATGCCGAGCGTGACTTGAATAATGCCGCTTTATATATTGCAGGAGCTCTGGGCAGCAATATAGCCGCTGTCAGATTACTTGATACGGCAGATGAAGTATTATCTTCTCTTTCTGATTTTCCAAAACGTAATGGACTTGTACGAGACGCTTTCTTAGCTGAGAATGGAATACGAATGCAAATGGTTAATAACTATCTTGCTTTTTATGTTATCCGTGAGGAAACAAAATCCGTTACTGTTCTCCGAATTATTAATTCACGCCGAGACTGGGCGTCTATGTTGCACAAAGATATTTTAAGCGACAGTTGATTTTTGGTGGACAGTCTTGCCGTTGAAAGTTATGCAATAATTATCGGTTGCTCAAAATTTGAACGACCGATTTTCTTTTATTACGGACGTGTAGCTTTGCCGTCTGATGCAAAGTAGTCATTCACTGTTCGTTGAATGCGGGAGGGAGCATCTTTTTCTTTTCGGACAGATGGGCAGCTTCGCCGCCGGGTGCAGGGGAGTTATCCGCTGTTCGCCGAGTGCGGGAGACCGCCTTTTTCTTTTCGGACAGATGGGCAGCTTCGCCGCCGGGTGCAGGGGAGTTATCC
>CAYNPW010000104.1:0-7214 GCA_964399215.1 uncultured Ruminococcus sp.
TATAACGGTCTGCTCTATGGAAAACTTTGACCCTGTGGGAGTACACACAGGCGATTCGGTAGTTATCGCTCCTACAGTCACGCTGGCTGACAAGGAATATCAGATGCTGCGTTCCGCTGCGCTGAAGATCATTGACACTCTTAAAGTTGAGGGCGGCTGCAACTGTCAGTTTGCGCTGAACCCCGAGACCTTTGACTATGCGGTGATCGAGGTAAATCCGAGAGTTTCACGCTCGTCTGCTCTTGCTTCAAAGGCGACGGGTTATCCTATCGCAAAGGTTGCGGCTCAGATCGCTATCGGATATACTCTTGACGAAATAAAGAACGCAGTAACGGGCAAGACCTACGCCTGCTTTGAGCCTGCGCTGGACTATGTAGTAGTAAAGCTGCCTAAGTGGCCTTTCGATAAGTTCGTTTATGCAAAGCGCGATCTGGGTACTCAGATGAAGGCAACCGGCGAGGTAATGGCTATCGGTACGACATTTGAGCAGGCTATTATGAAGGCTGTCAGAGGCGCTGAGATAGGTCTTGATTACCTTACAGCTCCTAAGTTCGAGGAGCTTGACGACGAGACTGTTGCAAAGAGACTGCACGACTGCAATGACGAGAGACTGTTTATTGTTTTCGAGGCTCTCAGACGCGGCACTTCCGTTGAGGAGATACACGAGATAACCAAGATCGACGAGTGGTTCCTTGACAAGCTGAGGAAACTTATCGATATGGAAAGAGAGCTTGCTAAGGGCGAGTACACTCAGGAAACATATATCCATGCTAAAAAGCTGGGATTTACGGATAAGGTCATCGAAAGAATTTCAGGCAGAAAGGTTGAAAAGCCTGCTCACGCTGTATTTAAAATGGTTGACACCTGTGCCGCTGAGTTTGCGGCTATGACCCCGTATTTCTACTCTACCTACGACAGCGAGGACGAGGCTGCCGAGTTTATTCAGAGCAAGGGCAGCGACAGAGAGACAGTTATAGTATTCGGTTCGGGTCCTATCAGAATCGGTCAGGGTATCGAGTTTGACTATGCTTCGGTACACTGCGTATGGGCGCTCAAGGAGCATGGCTATGACGTTGTTATTGTAAATAACAATCCGGAAACAGTTTCTACTGACTTTGATACTGCCGACAGACTATATTTCGAGCCTCTTACAAACGAGGACGTTATGAATATCATCAGAGTTGAAAAGCCTGTGGGAGTAGTAGTAGCGTTCGGCGGTCAGACTGCTATAAAGCTTACTAAGTATCTTAACGAGCAGGGTGTAAGAATTCTCGGTACGCCTCCTGATTCTATCGACGCGGCTGAGGACAGAGAGCGTTTTGACGAACTTCTTGAAGAGCTCAAAATAAAGAGACCTGAGGGCTTTACTGTTATGACTACCGATGAGGCTCTTGATATTGCAAATAAAATTCACTATCCTGTTCTGATGAGACCGTCATATGTTCTCGGCGGACAGAATATGATAATCGCTTTCAACGATGACGATATAAAGGAATATATGGCGATAATTCTCGCTCAGGGAATTGAAAACCCGGTGCTTATCGACAAGTATCTTATGGGTACGGAGCTTGAAATTGACGCTATTTGCGACGGAGAGGATATCCTTATCCCCGGAATTATGGAGCATATCGAGAGAACGGGTATCCATTCGGGAGACTCTATTGCGGTTTATCCTGCTTGGAATGTCTCCGACAAGCTTATCGACAGAATAGTTGACTGCTCCAAGCGGTTGGCTATATCTTTGAATACAAAGGGACTTGTTAATATACAGTACCTTATTTATCACGAAGAGCTGTTTGTCATTGAAGTAAATCCGCGTTCTTCAAGAACTATTCCTTACATTTCAAAGGTAACGGGCGTTCCTATGGTTGACCTTGCCACAAGATGTATGCTGGGCGAAAGACTTGCAGATATGGGCTACGGTACGGGACTTTACAGAAATTCGCCATACGTTGCGGTCAAGGTTCCTGTGTTCTCCTTTGAAAAGCTTATCGGAGTGGATAACCACTTAGGACCTGAGATGAAATCCACAGGAGAGGTACTTGCAGTATCCAGCTCTCTTGAGGAGTCGCTGTATAAGGGGCTTACTGCGGCAGGCTATAAGCTTGATAAAAAGGGCGGCGTATTTATTACCGTAAGAGACGCCGACAAGAGCGAGATCCCGCATACTGCTAAGATGTTTGCGGATTTGGGCTTCACGATTTATGCTACTCAGGGAACGGCAAAGGTTCTTCACGAGCATGGTATAGAGGCTGAAATTGTTTCTAAGATACACGAGGACGACAAGAATAATACTCTGTCTCTTATTGAGAGCGGAAAGATCTCATATGTTATTTCCACTTCTTCAAAGGGACGAATTCCAACGAGAGACTCGGTAAAGATAAGACGTAAGACTGTTGAGTGGAATATTCCTTGCCTTACATCTATAGATACGGCAAACGCTATTGCGGCGTCAATACGCAGTAAGTATACCGAGGCTACTACGGAAATTGTGGACATCAATGATATGAGAAGCGAAAGCCAGACTCTTCGGTTCATAAAAATGCAGGGATGCGGAAACGACTATATTTATTTCAACTGCTTTGACCAGAGAATTGACAATCCCGAGGGATTTGCGCTGAATTTGTCAGACAGGCATTTCGGTATCGGAGGAGACGGAGTAATTCTTATATGCCGTTCCAAGGTTGCGGACGCTAAGATGAAGATGTACAATCTTGACGGCTCAGAGGGTAAAATGTGCGGCAACGGCATTAGGTGCGTGGCTAAGTTCATGAGAGACAACGGTCTTGTAGACAGAGACGAAATGACTATCGAAACTCTGTCGGGCATTATCGGGGTTTCACTGAGACGTCACTACGGAGAAGTCAACGGCGCAACGGTAAATATGGGTAAGGCGATACTTGAGCCCAGACTTATCCCTGTTGACCTTGAGGCTGATGAAAACGGCAGAATAGTGGACAGGGAAGTTGCCATTGACGGTAAGGATTACAAGATAACCTGCGTATCAATGGGAAATCCTCACGCAGTTGTATTTATGAATAACGTAGATAATCTTGATATTGAGAATGTAGGACCTAAGTTTGAACATTCGCCTATATTCCCCGAGAGAGTTAACACGGAGTTTATTAAGGTGATCGACGATCACACTCTTAAAATGAGAGTATGGGAAAGAGGTTCCGGAGAGACCTTTGCCTGCGGTACGGGAGCCTGCGCTGCTGTAACGGCGGCAGTGCTCAACGGATATTGTCCCAAAGACGAGGAGATTACGGTTCTGCTCAAGGGCGGCACTCTGAAGATCAGATACACTGACGATACAGTTTATCTGACAGGAGACGCAGTAACTGTATTCTCGGGCAGTATTACAATTTAAAGTGAATTTTCAGCCTTACGCCGAAAGACGGTTGGCGTAAGGCTTGAATTGTTGAATTAAAATGAAAAGGAGAGATCAATTATGCCACAGATCAATGAGAATTTTCTTAAGCTTGAAAAGAATTATCTTTTTATCAACATTGCAAAGAAGCTGAACGCTTTTAAGGAGGCTCACCCCGAGACCGACATAATCAAAATGGGTATCGGAGATGTAACTCTGCCTATCGCTAAGGTAGTTATCGAAGCGATGAAAAAGGGTACTGACGAAATGGGCGTTAAAGAGACTTTTAAGGGCTACGAGGACAGCGGCGCAGGCTATGATTTTCTGAGAGAGGCTGTTTCGGGCTACTATAAGAGCTTTGGCGTCGATATTCCTGCTGAGGACATCAGGATCAACGACGGAGCGAAGTCCGATTGCGGAAATATCGTTGACATTTTCGGCGACGACAACATTGTATTGGTAACAGACCCTGCTTATCCTGTATATGTTGACACCAACATTATGAGCGGAAGAAAGGTCATTTACGCAAATTCCAATGAGGACAACGGATTTGCGGCTATGCCTGACGAAAATGTTAAGTGCGACCTTATTTACCTTTGCTCTCCTAATAATCCTACGGGCTCTGTTTATACTAAGGAACAGCTCAAAGTGTGGATAGACTATGCTAAGAAAAATGACGCTGTCATTATTTATGATTCCGCATACGAGGCTTTCATTACCGAGGATAATATCCCGAGAAGTATTTTTGCAGTTGAGGGCGCAAAGGAGTGCGCTATCGAGATGTGTTCGCTTTCCAAGACCGCAGGATTTACAGGTATGAGATGCGGATATACCGTAGTACCTCACGAGCTTATGGCTAAGGCGTCAAACGGAGAGACGATTTCCGTTGCACAGCTCTGGGGCAGACGTCAGGGAAGTAAATTCAACGGCGTTTCCTACCCTGTACAGTGTGCTGCTACGGCAGTATTCACAGAGGAGGGTCAGAAACAGATAAAGGAAAACATCAGATACTATCAGGAGAATGCAAAGGTAATTTCAAAGACCTTTGACGAGCTTGGTATCAAGTACACTGGCGGAAAGAATTCGCCTTACATCTGGTTCAAGTGCCCGAATAATATGGGTTCGTGGGAGTTCTTCGATTATCTGCTTGAAAACGCAAACGTAGTAGGAACACCCGGCGAGGGCTTCGGCAAGAACGGCGAGGGCTGGTTCAGACTGACCGCTTTCGGCGACAAGGACAGAACCGTCGAGGCTATGGAGAGATTTAAAAAGCTTTTGGACAAGTAATTTTATACAGGGAAGTCCCGTGCCGTTCGGCGCGGGACTTTTTTGCATAGTTAACAATAAACCTTTGTCAGATTTGTTAATTTGTGCATTGACAACAATATTAATATATGGCAGAATATGAAAAAGGAGTGATTGATATGAAATTTATAAAAAAATTAACAAGTTTGCTGATTGTAACTGTATTAGTATTTGTAATGCCAATGCATATTCTGGCTGTTGATGAAAATAATTATCAAACAGATCCGAGTGAAGTATTTGCGTGTGATGTAATGTCAGAGATAGGCAGCAGTGTTTTTGCTGAATATGACGAAATTTATTTGTCTAATGCATTTTCTCCTTATAATTATAATACAAATGAATTATCATCAAGAAAAGTATACTTTATTATAAGCAATAATGATGTAATTGGAGAATTACAGGTTGATTACGTTAATGATGAATTTTCATCAAATCTGATTAAAGACGTAGATGATTTTATTAAGAATAATTTCTATGAGGATAAAGAATTTGGTATAGGGTATTACAAAGATAACACGATATTGAAGTCTGAAGATACAGTTATATACAACGAAGATGATGTTGATGCTGACCTCATTCCAATACAAAAATGTTATGCTAATAAATTAATTGAGTTTAAACCACAAACAAGGTTTGCCTCATCAGTTCATTTAGATGTACCGATAGTAGCTAATCAAGAACATCCTATGATAAGTGATGGAGGATTGTGTTGGGCAGCAGCACTTGCTTCTGTTTCAAATTATTGGTATGGAACATCATATAATGCAACAGGCGTTTGGGGGTTGTGTTGGAACTCCGTTGGTTTTAATCCCGGTAATATTCCAGTAGGAAATGAAGAATGGATTCTAAAGGCTACTGAATTATTGGATATAACACCATTGAAAGAAGGATATTTTCCTAAATATATTGACATATGTGGAAATTTATATGGCTCGAATAGACCGATTTTTGCTGCAATGAAAGCAATTGAAAATGGTCAGTATATAGCAAAGCATGCCATTTTATTTAGTGGCTATGAAAACGGTTCTATTTATATCACATATTATATTATTGATTCTAATTGTCCTGACAGAGAAATCATAACAACCAGAGGGAAAAATTCAGATATGTCTAATGGAAAAGAATTTTATTACATTAGTCCTAGTGGAGTTAATTACAATGGTTTAAGTTATTGGATAACATTCAGAGCACACTAAGGAAGGTATCTATATGAAAATTAAATATTTTATACTAATAGTAATAATTTTATTAACTTCATGTTCAAATGTTGATGAATCAGAACCTAATAATATGTCTGCAAAAGATACCGACAGCATACAGCAGACACAGCCTGAGCCCGACAAGATAGTTCTGAATGAAGAAGAAACAAGACAGTACGAGCTGATAAAAGAACAGCTCCCACAGCTTATGGGTTCGCTGGGAATAAGCGAATGTACCGTAAGTACGCCTGTTTATACCATAGATTACCGAACGGATGAAAAATCAGATTTAGCGTCATTCTATGTTATCTCAAACGGTGAACTGGTTTCCGCTGTTCATGCTATAAATAACGATGTCAGTCTTACCAGCCCTGTGGCAGACGGTCTTAACGAATTGTTTGTAGATCATACGGCTTTTGCGTGAATATCAGGTTATACAGGAGAATATGTAGAAGATGTATTGGACAGTCAGGGCTTTCTTGTATCAGGCTACATCTACGACGGCGAGTGGCATCAGAACCCCAATAATTATTTGGAAGTGGAGATCGACGATATAGACGGTTACGAACTTCAATATATAGAAGATATGGGCGAAACCATTTATGCGCAAAGCTAATATTAATATATATATATTTAGTCCCGTTAATATTTATATTTAGTCCCGAAATATTTCGGGGCCTTTTTATGTACGTAGGCGCTTCAGTGGATTTATTAAGGAGTGGACAAACAGCGAATATAATGGTATAATATAAAAAAGCCATAAGGAGCAAAAAAGATGAGAAAAGCAACAATAGAAGAGGGAAAGATTTGTCCTAACTGCAAGAAACAAGAGAACCAGATTAAAATAGGTTATAACCATTCAGGCACGCAACGCTGTAGGTGTAAGGAGTGCGGCACAAGGTATACGCTTAACCCAAAGAAGCATGAATATCCTGATGAAACAAAGGAACTTGCAATAAAAATGTATTATTCCGGAGTAAGCGGACGAGGAGTAGGAAAAGTTTTGGGTATGAACAAAGCTAATGTCTATAACTGGATAAAAAGAACTAAACAATAATGTTGAAAACTTGCCGCCTGAGTGTGAGTTAGATGAACTTTATTGGTTTGTAGGCCGAAAGGGTACTTCCTAAACTCGCGAAAATGTATATTTAATAACGATGATAAGTCGAAATCCACGTTTGATAGTCGGCTTTGATGTTGCATTCGATAAATCGCGTGAACGAATACAGAATATTGTTGATAATTCACCCGAAGCAGATATTTATTACACAGATGGTTATTTGGAATATATAGATGTTGTTTATCCCGGTAAACATATTCGCAATATACGAGATAAAAAA
>CAYNPW010000105.1:0-6552 GCA_964399215.1 uncultured Ruminococcus sp.
CTCCTATGAGAGTCTCAAAGGGATATTGCAAAGCGTCTATTTCAAACCGACGATTGTATGGACGATAGATTCGGTACGTATTATGAACAAGATTCAGACAGTACGAAAGGGAATGCGTCCTATTAAGTACGGCGGAGGAAACGATCTTGCATATTATACCTATCTTAAGGACGTCAGATATCAGGTAAGAGCACATTTTGACTGGAATTACAATCGCCCGGAGCTTGAGGGTGACCGTAACGAACACAAGCACCATAACATAGCAAAACGCATGATCGAACGCGGCGGCAGGCGTGACATTTGGCTTGGAACGAGAGATTGTCAGGCATATGTGGAACCGTGCGTTTTCGGAGAGGGTGAAGGCTGGTATGACAACAGTGGTGAGATTAGGTTTGGTACCGTTTATCATGGTATCATTTATGCCGATGAAGCTGTAAATCCGGAGGATAAGGGCAAGATGACTGTATGTTTCAGTCGGCCTATTATGGTCAACGGCATAATTAACTTTGTCCCTCCGGAAAAGTGTGAGATCAAGCGGCATATTAAGGATATGCCAATAAAACCATTCGGAAGGGATCTAAACAATTTTACAGGTCTTGACGAATTTGCCGGAGGTGGAGAACATGAGCTGGACTGACGAGCTGTATAAGATCTACGAGGACAACTACGGCAGAACCGATGTTGGAGAAGTTATACTGCCTGTAGCACATTCAACTGCTAATGCACAGATCGAAATCACACTATCTGAAGACGGCGAGTTTGTCGGCGCAAGAGCTCTTGATAAGTCAGAGTCGGTGACGATTATACCTGTAACGGAGGACTCCGGCTCGCGAAGCAGCGGAATCGCTCCCATGCCTTTTGCGGACAAGCTGGTCTACATTGCGGGCGATTACAGCAGCTACGCGGAAGGAAAACGTTCGCATAATTCTGATTACTACGGAGCATATATTACTCAGCTTCAAGAGTGGTGCGAAAGCGAAAATTCTCATTCTGCCGTAAAAGCTGTTTATGCATATCTAAAGAAGTCCTGCATAATGAAAGATCTGATCGAAAGCGGAGTTCTGAAAATTGATGATAAATCCGGCAGGCTCAGCGGCGCCAAAATTATGGGAATCGATCAGGGAGATGCATTTGTGCGTTTTTGGGTGAATTACAAGGATATTAATCGTGAGAACAGAACATGGCTGGATTCGTCCCTATATAACAGCTTTATTGAATATAACAATTCTAAAATGGACTATCGTCAGCTTTGCTACGCAACCGGCAAAATATTACCCTGCACATATAAGCACCCGTCAAAGGTCCGCAGCTCAGGTGACAAAGCTAAGCTTATCTCTTCAAACGACGAAAGCGGTTTTACCTATCGCGGCAGATTCTCCTGCAAGGAGGAAGCTATCTCGGTAAGCTATGATTTTTCTCAAAAAATGCATAACGCCTTGAAATGGCTAATTGCAAAACAAGGAATGAATATTGAAAATTCGCTGATGCTGATAATCTGGGCAAGTGCATTGCAGCCTCTGCCGGACATCAGACGGAGCTTTTCTGATTGTTACGACGAAGAATTTCCGGATGACGATATACAAACGCTTCCTGATACCGAAGCAGCATATAAAATTCAGTTACATAAAATGATTTTTGGGTACAGGAGCAATATGGAGATCGGCACCAAAGTAATGGTCATGGGTCTCGACGCCGCAACAACAGGCAGACTTTCTATGACAATGTATAATGAACTGGAAGGTTCCGATTTTCTTAAGAACATCGAGAATTGGCATAGCACAACAGCTTGGCTGCGTTTTAACAAAACGTCGAAAAAGAACACGATCAATTCATTCAGCGTTTACGAAATTGCAAAATGTGCATACGGCACTGAACAGAATGGAGAGATCAAATGTAAGCCTGAGGTACTTAAGGAAACAATTCTCAGGCTGATACCATGTATAACTGAAGGCCGAAAGCTTCCGACAGATATAATGAAAAATCTTGTTGTGAAGGCTTCAAATCCTCAGGCTTATGAAAAGTCATATAATCACCGTACGGTGCTTGAAACCGCCTGCGGTATAGTCAGGAAAAGCAACATTGATAACAAGAAAGGAGCTATAATTATGGCAGTTGATGAAAACATTACTGACAGAAGCTATCTGTATGGACGTATGCTTGCTATTGCCGATAAGGCGGAAAGCGATACATATAATGCAGAGGAAAGGGGTAAGAGGGTAACAAACGCCAGAAGATATTGGAACAGCTTTTATTTACGCCCATATCGCACGTGGGTAATAATAGAACAGCGATTAAGACCGTATCTGGATAAGCTTGGCGGAAAAGCAGTAAAATACGAGAAGCTTTTACACCAGATCGAGAGTAGAATGAGCATAGATGAATATTCTTCGGCAAAGGCGCTTGAACCGTTATACCTGCTTGGCTATCACTGCCAAATGAACGACTTGTATACATCAAAAAAAGAAACTGAAAATAATGAGGAGGAATAAATAATGAGTATTTTACAGAACAAAATAGACTTTGCGGTAATTATAACCGCTTCAAACGCTAACCCAAACGGAGATCCGCTGAACGGTAACCGTCCCAGAGAAAACTATGACGGCTTTGGTGAAATATCCGATGTATGCCTTAAAAGAAAAATCAGGAACCGCCTTCAGGATATGGGTGAAAAAATCTTTGTACAGTCCGATGACAGATGTGACGACGGCTGCGGAAGCCTGAGAAATCGTGCTGAAAGCTGTGAAGCGCTAAAAAAAGCCAATAAAGGAAAAAACACCGATCGTGAAGAATATGCAAAAATCGCTTGCGAACAATGGATAGATGTACGCAGCTTTGGTCAGGTTTTTGCATTCAAAGGCACAGAAGTTTCCGTGGGTGTAAGAGGTCCCGTTACGATTCAGCATGCTGTCAGCGTTGATCCTGTGGATATTGTCAGTATGCAGATCACAAAGAGCGTCAACGGCGAAAGCGATAGAGCAGGTAAAGCTCCTGATACAATGGGTACAAAGCACATGATTGATTTTGGTTTGTATGTAGCCAAGGGAAGCATTAATTGTCAGCTTGCCGAAAAAACAGGCTTTACCGAAATAGATGCCGAGAAAATCAAGGAGGCTTTAAAAACGCTTTTTGAAAATGACTGCTCGTCCGCACGTCCCGAGGGAAGCATGGAGATATATCGTTTGTATTGGTGGAAGCATGACTGCAAGACTCCTAAATATTCATCTGCAAAAATTCATCGTTCTCTCAAGGTCAAGTTAAAAGAGGGCGTAAAAAAGCCGTCGTCGGCTGACGATTACGAAATCACACTTGAAGAACTTGACGGCGTATCTCCTGAAATATATGACATGGCATGATGTACAGAGAAGACGAATATCTTATGCTTTCGGGCATACAGCACTTTGTATTTTGCCGCAGGCAGTGGGGGCTGATACATATTGAGCAGCAGTGGGCAGATAATCTGCGTACTGCTGACGGCAATATCATGCACAGAAATGTTCATGACAGCAGCTTTAACGAAAAAAGAGGTAATATATTGATCGCAAGGGCTATGGCAGTATCATCTCCTCGTCTGGGACTGAGCGGCGAGTGCGACGTTGTGGAATTTCACCGCTCAGACAACGGCGTTGAGCTTTTTGGCATGGACGGCAGATACAATGTTATACCGATCGAATACAAGCGAGGCGAGCCAAAGTCCGACGAAAGTGATATAATGCAGCTGACGGCGCAGGCTATTTGCCTTGAGGATATGCTATACTGTGACATTAAGTTTGGATACTTGTTTTACGGTGAAACAAAAAAGAGAGTAAAAGTTGAGTTTGACAACGATCTGAGAAAAAGAACTGAAAGCGCTGTGGAAGAAATGCACAGACTTTATAATCGCAAGTATACTCCAAAAGTAAAAAGAACCAGATCCTGTAACGCATGTTCGCTGAAAAATATTTGTCTGCCAGTTATTTGCGGAAATAAAAAGGCGTCTGATTATGTAAAGGAAATGCTGGGCACAGAGAGTGAGTGATAAGATGAAAAAACTTCTGAATACGCTTTATGTTACAACTCCTGACAGGTATCTTTCACTTGACGGAGAAAATGTTGTTATCCTTCAGGATAATAATGAAATAGGACGCGTTCCATTGCATAATCTTGAGAGAATTGTTACCTTCGGATATACAGGTGCAAGTCCTGCGCTTATGGGCAAATGCGCCAAGGACGGAAAGGATCTTATGTTTATGAGCAGAAGCGGCAGATTTATTGCACGTGTAGAGGGTGAAGTCAGCGGAAATGTACTGCTAAGACGTCAGCAGTACCGAATTGCTGATGACAAGCAAAAGAGCCTTGAGATAGCTAAGTTTATGATTGCAGGTAAGCTTTACAACAGCCGTTGGGTAATTGAGCGAACTATTCGAGATCATGAGATGAGGATAGATAAGAAAAAATTCAAACAAAAGTCTGAATTTATGCAGCAAGCTGTGAAAGGAGCTATAAATGCGTGTGATACTGATGAGCTACGTGGCATAGAAGGCGAAGCGGCTTCTGTGTATTTTTCGGTTTTTGATGATATGATTTTACAGCAGAAGGAAGATTTTTATTTCAAAAGCCGAAACAAAAGACCTCCGCAGGATAATGTAAATGCACTTCTTTCCTTTGCATATTCTCTTGCATCTGGAATGTGTGCCTCGGCACTGGAATCTGTCGGACTTGATCCCTACGTGGGATTTATGCATACCGATCGCCCAGGAAGACGTTCATTAGCACTAGATCTCGTTGAAGAATTTAGAGCTCTTATGTGTGACAGGTTTGTACTTATGCTAATAAATAAGAAAATGATAAATGCTAAGGATTTTGTACAGCGTGAAGACGGTGCGGTAGTTCTTACAGACAATGGAAGAAGAACATTTATTACAGCATGGCAGAACAGAAAAAATGATGAGATCAGGCATCCGTTTCTTAACGAAAAGGTAGAGTGGGGACTATTGCCATACGTTCAGGCATTACTGCTTGCCAGATATATCCGAGAAGACCTGGATTGTTACCCTCCGTTTATGTGGAAGTGATATTATGCTGGTTTTAATTACATATGATGTGAATACTCAGACAAAAGAAGGCTGCAAAAGGCTAAAACGAGTAGCAAAACTTTGTGTAAATTATGGTGTTCGTGTTCAAAATTCAGTTTTTGAATGCGTTTTAGATCCCGCTCAATTCCGTGAACTAAAACATAAGCTGATAAATGAAATTAATGAAAGTAAAGATAGTTTGCGCTTTTATTATCTTGGAGACAAATACAAAACAAAAGTAGAACATATAGGATCAAAGGAAACAATAAACGTAGAAGAACCGTTAATATTCTAGTGCGAAATGCAGTTGTACATAAAACTTCCGCATCATTCGCACTTCAAAAAACAAATAATTATTAGTATTCAATGAAATTTAATATCATATAATATTAATAACATTCTTTATAAATAGTTAAAATTGTACAATTTATCTATTGATCGTAGATTATTTTGTATGATTTTGCAGTCGCTCTCCACACGGAGAGCGTGGATTGAAATTGCGGAGGAAATAGCTGACTGTCTGCTGATTGATGTCGCTCTCCACACGGAGAGCGTGGATTGAAATTTGTTATACCAAAATCAGCTACATCAGCGCCATAGTCGCTCTCCACACGGAGAGCGTGGATTGAAATTTGATCTTATCGCCGCTCTGGTTTACCTTTTTCGTCGCTCTCCACACGGAGAGCGTGGATTGAAATGGGACAGCCAACGCCCATTTTAGAACCGTCCTTGGTCGCTCTCCACACGGAGAGCGTGGATTGAAATTTCTTCTAGATCGTGCCAGATAATAAAACTGTCCTGTCGCTCTCCACACGGAGAGCGTGGATTGAAATTTCTGCAAGCTTGATATGCTCATGATAGTTGTAAGTCGCTCTCCACACGGAGAGCGTGGATTGAAATTTTGCCCACGAGGGGAAAGGGGGAGAGTTTGAGAGGTCGCTCTCCACACGGAGAGCGTGGATTGAAATGCTTTCCACGAGTTTTCTCGCTCTTGCGGCGGACGTCGCTCTCCACACGGAGAGCGTGGATTGAAATAACAAAAGAAAGGACGGTGATCCCATGACATCAAGGTCGCTCTCCACACGGAGAGCGTGGATTGAAATCGAACAAGCCCAAAACGACCGCATAATGACCGCAAGTCGCTCTCCACACGGAGAGCGTGGATTGAAATATTTTCTGCTCGTTTACGCCGAAGAAGTTCTGCGAGTCGCTCTCCACACGGAGAGCGTGGATTGAAATATCATTGTGCGATAGCGTTAATACGACATTATACGTCGCTCTCCACACGGAGAGCGTGGATTGAAATCTAGGTATTCCGTGAACGGGGTTGTAAACACGTGCGGTCGCTCTCCACACGGAGAGCGTGGATTGAAATTATGAGCGCGGTTTTGTCTCCAATTTTTATCATACGTCGCTCTCCACACGGAGAGCGTGGATTGAAATAGCTTGCAAAAATAAAGATTTTTATTACATATCGGTCGCTCTCCACACGGAGAGCGTG
>CAYNPW010000106.1:0-6488 GCA_964399215.1 uncultured Ruminococcus sp.
AAAGGCGGAGGAAAAAAAGCTTAAGGAATCCCAGCAGGAAGTAGTTCAGAGACTTGCCGACGATATGACAGATGTAAGAGAGCTTGAAAGCAGTGAAATAAGCTGGTTCTCACATTGGGATATTAATCCTACCGAGGCAGAGGACAAGGACATAGGCGCTGATCTTGCGCTTTTCCAAACAAAATATAACGGAAAGATCAACTGGATACAAACGACCTGGGAAACAAAATTCGACGATCTTGCGTCGCTTGTAATGTCCAACAACTCCCCTGACTTTATCGGCGCTGACGATATGGACGTTTTTCCAAAGGGCGCTATAAAGCAGATGATAGAACCTATCGACGATTACATTGACCTTTCAAAGCCTCTATGGACTGATATAAAGCCTGCCGCAGATCAGTTTATGCTTGGAGATAAGCACTATGTAAGCGTAATAAGGACCGATCCTGCTTATGTATTCATATACAACAAGCAGACTATGGAGGATAACGGCTATGACGATCCTGCGGAGCTGTTTGAGGAGGGTGAATGGAACTGGGATACATTTACGGAAATGTGTCTTGATTTCACCGACGCCGAAAATGATAAGTATGCTCTTGACGGCTGGTATTATGAAAAGGCTCTCCAGCAGTCGTCAGGCGTTCCGCTTATCGGCATCACAGATGGTACTCTTGTAAATAATATTACCGATCCGACTATCGCAAAGGTTCAGAATATGATGTACGATCTTCAGAAGAACAACGTAGTATATCCTAAACACGAGCATGACTGGAAGTTAAGAGGAGACGCTGAGGGCAGCGGTATGGCAACAGGTCTGACCTTGTTCTACCCAATCGGACTGTGGGCTATTGAGAATGCTCCGTCCACAACTGTAAACTACGGTGATATTTCAAAGGGAGAGGTCATGTTTGTTCCCGTACCCTGTGATCCCGACAGCGACAAGCAGTACATACCGTCAAGAGTACACGGGTTCTGCATTGTAAAAAATGCAAGCAATCCCGAGGGAGTAGCGGCGTTCCTTGAGTGCTGCCGTACTGCGGAACTTGACGAGGCTGCTCATCAGATAACTCTGGATCAGTACAAGGAAGATTACGGCTGGACTGATGAAATGCTTGAAATGCGGGATACAATTTATGAGCTTTCCGCTCAAAATCCTGTATTTGACTTTGAACAGGGAGTTTCAGCAGATCTCAACAACATTTGCGACACTGCTATAAGAGGTACTATGAATCCACAGGAATCCAAAACATGGACATCGGTTGTTCAGGAAAACGAAAAGGCTATCGACTATCTTGTTAAAGAGGCTATCGATACAATGGAACAGCAGTGAAATGAAATTTTCTCCATATTTAAGAGAAAACGGCAGTCAGCGGACTGTCGTTTTTTCTTTACAAATTCAAAAAAATGTGATATAATTTATAAAAACCTCAGGGGGTATTATAATGAATATCAAAAAGGAGCTTTCAGACAGGGAATTCTTACAGTGCGAAAACAGCTTTAAACATTCGTCGTACGAAACGGAACTTGAATTTTATTCCGCTGTAAAGGCAGGGGACGCAGAGCTTGTCAGGAGACTTTATACTCCTCTTGACATAACCGAGCACGGAACTCTGAGCAAGGACAAGCTGAGAAATATAAAATATCATTTTATTGTAACGGCGGCTATGATTACAAGATTTTGCATTGAAGGCGGCATGGCTCCCGGAACAGCCTATACTATAAGCGATATATACATAAACAAATGCGACGAATGCAGCAGTACCGAGCAGGTCGCCGCTCTGCACAGGGAAGCTATAATGTATTACACCAGCCAAATGAAAGCGATAGCTTCCAAAAGCGCGTATTCCAAGCATATTCTTATGTGCATAGACTATATTTATGAAAACATTTACAGCGGCGTTACCGTGCAGGATACAGCTGACAGGCTCGGACTTACTCCACAGTATCTGTCAAAGCTGTTTAAGCAGGAGGTAGGTATAAAGCTGTCGGATTTTATAATGTCCAAAAAGATATCCGCCGCTGAAAATATGCTAAAATTTTCGGAATACAGTCCGCTTGATATAGGAAATTATCTGAGTTTCAGTTCTCACAGTCACTTTATTTCGTCCTTTAAAAAGAAAACAGGTATGACGCCCAAACAGTACAGAGACAGTTATTTCAGATCCAACTGGCAGAAAACAGCAAAATAGCAGAAAACAATATTGATTATTTTTTTGATATGAATATTCATTTTATGATATCGGATTTTGTTTATCAGGTTTATAATAATTATACAAAAGCTTTACTTGAAAGGATAATTATTATGAAAAAACAAATTCCGATATCATTTATTTTAGCAGGAATTCTTTGTTTATGCTCATGCGGAAAAAGCGCGGACAGTTCTTCACAAGCTAAAGAGACGGCATCGTACTCTGCCGAGTCGTCCGCTGAGGCGTCCGCATATACGGTCGAAGCAGATTTCAGTAAGGGCGCGTCGGAGTATTTTTCGATTTCCTCCGGTTGGTCCAACGGAGACCCCTTTAACTGTATGTGGAGCGATAACAACGTAACCTTTAACGACGGAAAAATGCAGCTTATTATAGACGGTATCGCAGGCGGCGAAGCATACCGCGGAGGCGAATACCGCTCCAAAGAGAATTACGGATACGGGCTTTACGAGGTATCAATGAAAGCCATAAAAAATGACGGGGTTGTATCTTCTTTCTTCACTTATACGGGACCCTCCGAGGATAATCCTTGGGACGAGATCGACATTGAGATTTTGGGAAAGGATACCTCTAAGGTACAGTTCAATTATTACACAAACGGCACAGGCGGTCATGAATATATGTATGATCTGGGCTTTGACGCTTCTGAGGATTTTCATACCTACGGTTTTGAGTGGAATAAAGACAGCATAACATGGTACGTTGACGGCGCAGAGGTATACACCGCGACGGAAAATCTTCCTGTTACTCCCGGAAAAATAATGATGAACGCATGGAACGGTATCGGTGTAGACGGCTGGCTTAAAGCTTTTGACGGAACAGTACCTTTGACCGCTGAATATCAGTGGACAAGATTTACTGCAGCTGATTGATCGAAGCAGATCTTCATTCAGCCCCGAAACTCTTCCCAGCGCATTTTTAGCTTCTAATATCATAAATATCCAATCGGTCACGGTATTTATTTTTTAATGGGATTATTCTCATATTTCCTTAAAATATCTACTTAAATCCCTCTATTATACCGCAGGTTCGTTTAATGTCCTCATCGGAATGTGCGGCAGACACAAACATAGCCTCGAACTGCGAGGGCGCCGTATATATGCCGTTTTCCAGAAGATAGCCGAAATATTCCGCATATTTTTTCGTATCTGCGGACTTTGCCGTATCGTAATCGGTAACATTTTCATCTGTGAAAAACGCAGTCAGCAGAGAGCCGCAGCGGTTTACTTTAATTCCCGCATACTTCATTGCTTTCTCTATCTCTGCGGACTTTTCATCGAGATCGCCGTATATTTCGGGACATTCCTCAAGCTGTTCTATCGTTGAAATTCCCGCAGCAACGGCAACGGGATTTCCCGAAAGAGTTCCAGCCTGATAGACCGAACCAAGCGGAGCGACGCACTCCATGATCTCACGTTTTCCTCCGTAAGCCGCAAGAGGCATTCCTCCGCCTACGATCTTACCCAGCGTGGTAATGTCGGGAGTAATCCCGTAGAACTTCTGCGCTCCGCCTATGGACAGCCTGAATCCCGTTATTACTTCGTCAAAGATCAGTACCGAACCATACCGCCGTGTGATTTTTCTCAGAAATTCAAGAAAACCCTTTTTCGGAGGAACAACGCCCATATTTGCGGCGCAGGGCTCCACTATCACAGCAGCTATCTTTCCTCCGTCGGAGTCAAAAAGCTTTTCTACCGAGCTTTCATCATTGTACTTTGTGAGCAAAGTCGTTTCGGTGTATCCCGAGGGTACTCCTGAGCTGGATGGAATGGAATTCGTCATAAGTCCCGATCCCGCACTGACAAGAAGTCCGTCGGAATGTCCGTGGTAACATCCCTCAAACTTTACAATTTTATCTCTGCCTGTATAACCGCGAGCCGCCCTTATGGCGCTCATAACAGCCTCAGTACCCGAATTCACAAGGCGGAGCATTTGCATTGAGGGAAAATGCTTTTGAATAAGCTGTGCAAGGCGTATTTCTCCCTTGTGGCATGCGCCAAAGGTAAGTCCCCTGCCGCAAGCCTCGGTTACCGCGGAAATCACCGCAGGATTGCAATGCCCTAAAATATTAGGTCCCCACGAGCATACATAGTCGATAAATTCGTTGCCGTCCTCATCATAAATTCTTGAACCCTTTGCGCTCTCGATAAACAGCGGAGTTCTTCCCACAGAACCATATGCTCTCACAGGACTGTTAACTCCGCCGGGCATAAACCCTAGAGCCTTACTGTACAATTCTTTGGACTTTTCTGTATTCATTGTTCTTCCTCCAGCCACTTAGCCGCGTCAAGCGCGTGATAAGTGATGATAATGTCTGCTCCTGCGCGCTTGATCGCTATGAGATTTTCCATTACAATTCGTTTTTCGTCTATCCAGCCGTTCTGTGCGGCGGCTTTGACCATTGAATACTCTCCGCTGACATTGTAAGCAGCCAGAGGCAGATCAAAATTATCTCTTGCGGCTCTTATAATATCCAGATATGCAAGAGCCGGCTTTACCATGACCATATCCGCACCCTCGTCTATATCGTCGGAAATTTCACGCAAAGCTTCACGTCCGTTGGCGCAGTCCATCTGATAGGTCTTTCTGTCTCCGAAGCTTGGGACGGAATCTGCCGCGTCTCTGAACGGCGAATAGTAACCCGAGGCAAACTTTGCGCTGTAGGACATAATGGGAGTGTCCGCAAAGCCGTTATCATCAAGAGCGGTGCGGATAGCTGAAACTCTGCCGTCCATCATATCCGACGGAGAAATAATGTCCGCGCCGGCTTTTGCAAGGCTCACCGCCGTTTTAGCAAGCAAAGGCAGTGTTTCGTCATTGAGAATTTTTTCGCCGCAAATCATTCCGCAGTGTCCGTGAGAAGTGTATTCGCACAGACAAACATCAGCAATTACAAGCATTTCAGGGTACTTTGATTTGATATATCTAATTGCATTCTGTGTAATTCCGTTGTCATCGTAAGCGGAAGTAGCCAGTTCGTCTTTATGAGCGGGAATTCCGAAAATCAGCAGTCCCGAAATCCTGCTGTCCCATATTTGGATTAGTATTTCATCTAATAGGTCTATTGAATACTGATAAACTCCGGGCATAGACGGCACCGGAGTTTTAATACTTTCGCCCTCCGCTACAAAAATGGGATAAATTAAATCGCTTCTATCGATACGGGTCTCCCTCACCATTTTCCGCATTGCGGGGTTAACCCTTAAACGTCTGAATCTACGCATTCTCTTCCTCCTTGATCAGATTAACAATACCCTCTGCCGAATATTCATCAGGTATTATAAAATTCAAAATATTGTACTCTTTTAAAGCGTTCGCTGTAACTCTGCCGATGCAGATTATTTTTGTTTTTTCACTGATTGTGAACCCTGCATTGAAAAAGTTCCGCACACAGCTTGCGCTTGTAAAGATCAGGTAGTCGTCATCTATCCTACTAGCGTTCACACAAGAAGAATAGACAGGTTCATACATGTGAATATCGCTGTATTGAATCTCCTTATCGGAGAGTATTTCAGTCAGACGTGGCGATCCCTCTGAGGAACGCATAAGCAGGATTTTTTGATCATAGCTTACTTGTTCAGCAAGTGTATTTGCCAGACATTCGACAGTAAACTCCTCGGGTACAAGATCGGGATATATTCCGAAGTTTTCAAGTACTTCAGCTGTTCCCCTACCTATTGCCGCCAGCTTTATCTGTCCTAATTTTCGGACATCAAATTTCTGCCTGCGAAGTCTGTCTAGAAAAATTTCCGCACCGTTGGGGCTTGTAAGAACTAACCAATCATAATCGCAAAGATGATTCAAAGCCTTATCAAATTCAGGATTTTCATAAAATTCACATAACTTCAAACCGCAAATGTGACGGACATATGCGCCCTCTTTTTCAAGAATTTTCATCAGTTTTTCAGCAGTTTTCTCCGTAGACGTTACTGCCACGGAAATATGCTCCAATGGTAGTTTGTACGTAGAAGAAAAGTCAAAGCCCGCAGTCTTTCCCACAACTATAACAGCAGGAGACTCAAGCTGCCGGATTTTTACCGCATCTGCAATTTCACTAAGGCTTGCCTTAACTGTCCGTTGTTTTGGACTGTCGCATCTGCTTATGACTGCGGCAGGAGTATCTGCGCACATACCGTTGTTTATAAGCACTTCTGCTATTTTTTCAAGATTGCTGAGTCCCATTAAAAACACCAGAGTTCCGCCAAGTCCGGCATATCTGTCCAGATTTTCACACAATAATTCTTGGGATGTATGTCCTGTTATGACATGAAAGCTTCGGCT
>CAYNPW010000107.1:0-6408 GCA_964399215.1 uncultured Ruminococcus sp.
GAGTTTTTTAAGTTTTGCTGAGATTTGGGGGATTAAATCAGTGTTTCCTTAAATAGTCTTTAAAATCATCAAAACAGCGTTTACATATACAGCCTTTTCGATCTGCGGTAATATACCATGTCTCATAGTAATTTAATTTTTCAGGAAGACTATCCCAACAAAAAAGGCAATGTTTCAATTCTGGAAGATGCTCTATTATCTCATTACTGCTTACCGGGTCTAAATATTGTCCTCTTAAAAATTCAACATCATTCAGTAAACGCCAATCATCTTTTTCTATCATAATTATTGCCTCGCAAATTTTAATTTACCTATCTGCTATCGTCACTTTTAAACATCTGAGAAAGCCTGTTAAGGCTAGCCTGAGCCTGCATAAACAGATCGTGCGCCTCGAGGTCTATTTCTTCTTTTTTGACAGGCTCGTGTCTTTCGGGAGCTTTTTCTCCGCCGATAATGTCCTCGACGTTAATGGAAAGTATATCTCCCAAAGATTCCGTTTCCGCAAGAACCTCGGCTATGTTGACCGTTTCCTCAACAGTATCCTTGACCGTCAGAGCCGCAAGCTCCTCGTCGTCTATGTACGGCTTGATACCAACAATGGAAATATTATCGGTACTTTCGTTCATAAGCGCAAGCTTTGCGATAGCCACAAGCTTTTCCGAAATGGGTAGGTCTAAGGATAACCCTATTTCAAACTCGTCCTCGGTGACAAAATCGGAAACTCCGTCGCTTACTATCAGTATCATATCGTCAGGCTCTGCGCCGAATTCGTTTATCAGAGGAGTCTGCACAATGTCCGGATCGCTAGTCGTACTGCCCAGCGAGGAGATAATAGCGTTTCTGTACTCGGGTTCAAGCTCGTCCATACCGTCGATACGCCCGTGCTCATAGAGAAACTGACCGTAAGACTGATCAATGGATATTTGCCTTATGGTTCCGTTGACATAGCGGTACATTCTGCTGTCACCCACGTTAATGCAAAGTCCTCTGCCGTTTTCGTCCACAGCGAGAGCGCATAATGTAGTCTGCATATTTACGGCATTTTCAGCGTTAACGCCCTGCCGCTTGATTTTTCCGTGAATGTTTAAAAGCTTTTGACGCATATCAACGTTTGAGGAATAGTCCAGCACCGATAAATGCTGAAGACAAAGCTTGGAGGCAAGCTCTCCTGCGTTTTCACCGCCTACTCCGTCGCATACAGCGGTGATAAACGGTGCGGAAACAGTAGCCTCTGCGCTCCCTTCGGTAATGACCGCGCGGTCCACCAGAACAGCGTCCTCATTGTGACTTCGGCAGTTTCCTGCGTCGGTATAGCCGTAAATGTAATAGTTCATAGAATAACGCCCCGAAATCAAAAATTTATGTCAAATCAATCATAGCACATTTCAAGAAAAAAGTCAATTTATCTATTGCAAAACAAGTCATAAAATTGTATAATTATTGTAAAAAGATTTATTCGGAGGGCATTAAATGATAAAAGGAATAATATTCGATATGGACGGTCTGATGATAGACACAGAAAAGCTCCTTACACGTTTCTGGTGTGAGGCGGCGGATTTTTACGGTTATCCAATGACTGAGGAACACGTTCTGGGCATTCGTTCTCTTTCGTCAAAGTACGCTATACCTCATTTGAAATGTATTTTCGGCGAGGACTTCAATTACTGGGACGTCAGAGCCAAGCGCATTGAGCTTATGAACGCGTATATAAAGTCAAACGGCATAGAGAAAAAAACAGGTCTGGATGAACTGCTCGCTTACCTTAAATCCACGGATCTGAAAATTGCAGTGGCTACGGCTACGGATTTTCAGCGCACTCAGATGTATCTTAGTTCCATAGGCGTTTTTGATTTTTTTGACAAGATCGTCTGCGGAGATATGATAAAAAACGGTAAGCCCGAGCCTGACATTTACATAACTGCGGCGGGAGCGCTTGGCTTGCCCTGCTCAGAGTGCATAGCCCTGGAGGACTCTCCGAACGGGATCAAGTCTGCGTATACAGCAGGGTGCGTTCCCATAATGATACCCGATTTGTCCGCACCCGACGAGGAGACTGCGGGAATGATTTATACATGGTGTGCGGACTTGTCCGAGGTCATAGGAGTCGTACAAAAGCTTATCGCCGAAGATTACCTTACTGAGACGCAAAGGAGGATAAAATGATTTTAGCTGAAAGCAATAATTATAAAGTGGTCAGCGAGTATGAAACCGTCACTTTGGTAAATAAAAGAACAGGTCTGAGCGTAAATATCGGAGATTTTTACGGTGATCCCCAAGGTGCGTTAATTGATTTAAATGAGCGTTTTGCTGTAATGTACGGCTGCGGACTTATTGTATATTTTATTCGCGAACCGTATGAGTGCTATTCATATAACAAAGAAACGTCGCAATAGTTTGAAATAGGGAGAGATGACCCTGTAATATGGATACAGAATGTTATTCAGATAAATCAGGATAACTTGAAACTATTTCTTGACGACGGAACAAAAACAGTATCGTTGAAAGATAAATTCTGAACAATTCAATGAGGAGCGAAAAAGCCTGAGAACCGTCAAATGTTCTCAGGCTTAAAATTAGTAATTGGAGTTTTATCGCTGTTCGGTAAGCAGCTCTCCTTTGGCTTTAATGTCCGCAACAGTAATAACTATATCTCCGTCGGAGCATTTCAGTATGATCATATCATTGTCTATATCGCGTGTGGTATTATCATTGTAAAATCCCACATAGTCATATCCTACGCTGACAGAATTCGTAATGATCTTGCCGTCCTCGCTTTCACCTCCCTTAAACCATGGAAGGACTCTACGCATATTGTATACAGATTTTATTCCGACTACATTTCCGTCTTTATCTATTATGTTCTCATCATTGCTGTAAAAATGTAATCCTTTGCCGTTTTTCAGAGTTATGTCAACGACATAGCTTTCGGTAGCTGTTTCATCGTTGATATAATATGAGTATTCAATCTGCAAATCCGACTGCTTCGGGCTTACTCCCCAAGCGCAGGCGTAGATTGTTACTCCGATTATGAGAACTATACATCCAATGATAATACCTGTGATTTTCAAAGTTCTGCGGTTAAGCTTTTTAAGATATTTTATCTGTTTTTTATCTTTTTCGTCCGCCTTTTTCAACGGAATATCGCTTTGCATAGTATCAAGTATCTCTCGGCAATCTTCACATTCGGCAAGATGATCTTCAATATCAGCCGAAGTGACTGCGCTTGTCAGATTATCGGCGTAAATGGGAAGTAAGTCTCTGACAGTTTCACATTTCAGTTTATATTTATCCATTTTTCCGCTCCTTTCATGTATTGCCATTTGATGACATACCTCTTTTCAGTTTTTGCTTTGCTCTGTAAAAGGTGACTCTTGCCCATGTTTCGTCTTTATCTAAAATATCCCCTATCTCCTTGAAAGAAAACTCACCTGTCAATCTCAGATATACTACCTCGCGCTGAATGGGTTCGAGACGCTGCATAGCTTTGAACAGCTCCATTTTGTCCGATCGGAGAACATCGCTGTTCTCCAAATCCATATTAACGTCCGTTAATGTATCTTCAAGGGGTTGAGTATTCTTCTTTCTTCTTTCAAGCTCCTTGTACCAGACATGCTTGGCTATCTGACACAGCCAGACATAGAGCTTGCAGCTTTCGTCATAGTTTTTTATGGACTTTACTGCGCGGTAGAAAGTCTCCTGAGTAAGCTCCTCGGCGGTATCGGAGTTATGACACAGGCTCAGCAGGTATTTGTAAACCTGCCCTGCGTATTCGTTATAGACTGCGCTGTCTAATTTATCAGGCATTTTTGTCACCTCTGTTGTATATATCCCGAAAAACGGCAACTCGTTACAGCAAACGGAAAAATTTTTAAAAAAATTCGGGACGGCGGAATTCCGTCGTCCCGAAACGTATTATGATCAAAATCAGAAACCGAGAATTCTCTTGAAATCCTCTGCGATAACGTCGCGGAGCTTTTCAGCTTCTTCTCTTGTCTCGCCGATAGTGGTATAGTAAGCCTTTATCTTAGGCTCTGTGCCCGACGGTCTGATGATCACGCTTGCACCGTTTTCAAGATTAAATGCAAGCACGTCGGACTTAGGAAGTGTGAGTACAGTCTTAGATCCGTCAGCTGCAGTTTCCTCAGAAGCAACATAGTCCGCAACGGATAGAACTTTAAGTCCGCCTATCTCCTTAGGACCGTCAGTTCTTAAGCCTGTCATAATTTCCTTCATTCTCTCCATACCGCTTGCACCCTCGCACTGGAATGAAGCCTGAGAGTGAACATAGTTGCCGTACTCCTTGTACATAGCCTCTCTTGCTTCCAGCAGAGAAATGCCCTTTGTGCGGTAGAATGCTGCCATTTCGCAGATAAGCATTGAGCCTACGACTGCGTCCTTATCTCTTACATAAGATCCTGCAAGGTAGCCGTAGCTTTCCTCAAAGCCGAAAATATATCTTCCGTCTTCGCCGTCTTTTTCAAGGAAACCGATCTGCTCGCCGATGAACTTGAAGCCTGTGAGGACTTCTCTCAGCTCAACGCCGTATTCAGCGGCAATTTTCTTGCATATATCGGTGGTAACGATAGTCTTTACAGCAACAGGGTTCTTAGGCATTGTGCCGAGAGCCGTTCTTTCCTGACAGATGTACTTAAGGAGCATTGCGCCTACCTCGTTACCTGAGAAAAGTACATAGCTGCCGTTCGGATCAGGTACTGCTATGCCAACTCTGTCACAGTCGGGATCGGTTGCAAGGAGAAGATCGGGCTTAACAGTCTTGCAAAGCTCCAGACCCTTGGCAAGAGCTTCCTTGATCTCGGGATTAGGGAATGGGCAGGTAGGGAAGTTGCCGTCAGGGTTTTCCTGCTCGGGGACAACCGTTACTTCTTTAATGCCTATCTTTTTGAGAATAGCTCTTACAGGCTTGTTACCCGTACCGTTAAGAGGAGTGTAAACCACTTTAAGACCGCTGTCAGCAACAAGGTCTGTGTGAACGCCCTGCTCGCTTACCTTGTCAAGATACTTGTCGATAACGTCCTGCTTGATGTATTCGATCTTTCCGCTTGCAATGCCGTCCTCAAAAGCCATTACCTTTGCTCCGCCGAACATTTCAACAGCGTTGATCTTTCCGATTACGGTGTTTGCAACGTCAAGAGTGATCTGACAGCCGTCCTCTCCGTAAACCTTGTATCCATTGTACTTAGCGGGGTTGTGGGAGGCTGTAATTACGATACCCGCCTGACAATTAAGCTCTCTGACAGCCCATGAAAGCATAGGCGTAGGCATAAGCTCGTCGTAAATATAAACCTTTATACCGTTAGCTGCAAGAACAGCAGCAGCTTCTTTAGCAAACTTGTCGGATTTGATACGGCTGTCGTAAGCTATAGCTACGGCTCCGTTTTCAAATGCGCCGTTAACATAGTCCGCAAGACCCTGAGTAGCTCTTCTGATAGTATATACGTTAAGTCTGTAAGATCCTGCTCCGATAACGCCTCTGAGACCGCCTGTGCCGAATTCAAGGTCTCTGTAAAATCTGTCCTGAATAGCGGCTTCGTCGCCCTCAATAGAATTAAGCTCAGTCTGAAGATCGGGATCGTCAACCGCTTTTTCACACCAAAGCTTATAAAGTTCCATTTCTGTCATTCGTAAATCACCTCATAAAAATATTTTCAATCTGCAAATAAACATTTATACACTTATTATAACACATTTTATAAATTTGGCAAGGGGGATAATAATTATTTAACAATTCTAAACGTTTACGAGGAAAAATTATGTAATAATGACAAATTAAATGTTAAATTAACTTGATTGTTAGAGCATTTTATGGTATACTAAGTTAAATATAAAAGGCGTATTTTGCCTGCTGAAATTGACGAAATATGTCATAAATGTTTTTTTACGGAGGTCAAACTTATGAGTTATACGGAATTTAAGGGAACATTTCCGTCCTGCGACGGGGATCACAGCATAAGCTACAGCGTTTTCTATCCGGAGGGAGATGTCAAGGGCGTCGTTCAGATCTCACACGGTATGTGCGAGTATTTCGGCAGATACGCTGATTTTGCAAAATATCTTACGGGACTTGGATTTGTCGTATGTGGAAACGATCATCTTGGTCACGGTGACAGTGTGAATGACGACAGCGAGCTTGGCTGGTTTGGCGGTGAGTCGGGCTGGGAATGTGTGGTCAAGGATCTTTACAGCCTTACAAAGCTTATCAAGGCGGATTATCCCGACAAGCCTTATTTCCTCTTCGGTCACAGCATGGGTAGTTTTCTTGCAAGAGCCTATGTGACCAGATACGGAAAAAATCTTGACGGAGTTATTTTCTGCGGCACGGGCGGAGGCATGGACGGTATTCCGGGTCTGCTTACATTTGTGGAAATGCTAAAAAAGATTCATGGCGGA
>CAYNPW010000108.1:0-6117 GCA_964399215.1 uncultured Ruminococcus sp.
AGGGTAAGCTTGACCCCAGAAAACTTGAAGAGTTTGGTATCAAAGGAGTTATAGCAGTTCATGGCGCGGAGCTAGAAGGCGACTGTGAGACCTTGAAATTTGATACGGTTTACGGCGAAAAGGAATGTGATTACAGCAAACTTATGCTTGAAAGATGCCACGTCTGCAAGGGTAAGGAGCACAAGGTTTTCGACGAAGTGATCGGAGAGTCAAAGGACACTTCCACAGGCGACAGATTTGACGAGGTTGCGGCTATTGAGGCTATGTCATCGGAGGAAAAATTTGCTTACTTTCAGGCTGAGCTGAGCAAGTGTATCAGATGTAACGCCTGCCGTAATGCATGTCCTGCGTGCAGCTGCCGCAAATGTGTATTTGACAGCAACAAGTTTGACAGCGCACAGAAAGCAAATACTGTTTCATTTGAGGAAAAGATGTTCCATATAATCCGCGCGTTCCACGTTGCGGGCAGATGCACCGACTGCGGCGAGTGCAGCAGAGTATGTCCTCAGGGAATTCCTCTGCACCTGTTCAACAGAAAGTTCATCAAGGATATAAACGAGTTCTACGGCGAATATCAGGCAGGCGAGGACACCGAGTCAAAGGCTCCGCTGACGAATTTCACATTCGACGACGTCGAACCCAGTATTGTAGGAGAAAGGGGATAATGCTATGTTGAAAATGCAAAAAAGCAATATGACGGCATTATTCCGTCTGATAAATGAAAATCAGGAGCTTTTTGTTCCTGTAAAAAAAGCAGGACAGGTCAATTTCGGACTTTGGAACGAGGAGGCTGAGGTTTCACTGGAAACACTCAAGACCGTAAAGTCGCCGAAAGACGTCTTCTTTCCCCAGAGCGAAACGCTCTATACCTGCGTTAAGGACGGAAAGAAAATTTCCATTAAGCCCGAGGAGCTTGCAAGCAGAGATTTCGTTGTCTTCGGTATGAAACCCTGCGATGTGCGCGCTGTTGACGTACTTGACAGAGTTTTCCTTACCGATCCTTACGATTCGTTCTACAAGGCTCGCCGAGATCATGGAACTATCGTGTCTCTTGCCTGCGGTGAACCGTCCGTAAGCTGTTTCTGCAAGGCTTTTGATATCGACTGCACGGAGCCTGATGCAGATGTTGCGATCTGGCTTGCAGAGGACATTCTTTACTGGAAGGCAATGACCGAGAAGGGCGAAAAGCTTACAGAGAGCGTTAAGTCTCTGTTTGAAGATACCGTGGCTGAGGACGAGGAAAAGCTTGAATCAGCTAAGAATACTACAAAGAAAATCGTTGAAAAGCTCCCCTACTCTAATATTTCCTTGGAGGGCTGGAACGGCGACGCACTTACGGAAAAGTTTGATTCGCCTGTATGGGAAGATCTTTACAAGCCTTGTCTGGCATGCGGTACCTGTACTTTCGTATGTCCTACCTGCCAGTGCTATGACATCAAGGACTACAACACTGGTCACGAGATCAAGCGTTACCGCTGCTGGGATTCATGTATGTATTCCGACTTTACATTAATGGCTGCCGGAAACAACCGTACAAGTCAGCTTCAGCGTTTCCGTCAGAGATTTATGCACAAGCTCGTATACTTCCCCGCTAACAACGACGGAATGTATTCCTGCGTGGGCTGCGGCAGATGTGTGGACAAGTGCCCGTCCTCGCTGAATATAATCAAAGTTATCAAGACATTTGAAAAGCAGGAGGGTGATAAATAATGGGCGAATGCGTATGTCATCAGAATTATACACCGGATACGCTGATTCCGAAAATCGGCGTTATTACGGATATCCGTCAGGAAACTCCGGACGTTAAGACCTTTCGTGTAAACGCTCCGGACGGCGGAAAGGTGTTTGAACATATGCCGGGACAGTGCGCTATGCTTTGCGCTCCCGGCGTAAGCGAGGGTATGTTTTCTATTACGTCTTCTCCTACAAATAAGGAATATCAGGAGTTCAGCATTAAGAGATGCGGAATGCTCACCGAGTATCTCCATGATTTGCAGGTAGGAGATGAGATCACTATCAGAGGTCCTTATGGCAATCACTTCCCTGTTGAAACTGAGCTAAAAGGCAAGGATCTTCTGTTTATCGCAGGCGGTATCGGTCTTGCTCCGCTTAGAAGCGTAATCAACTATGTTTTGGATAACAGATCTGATTACGGTAAGATAGATATCCTTTACGGCTCGCGTTCTGCCGACGATCTGGTTCAGCTTAAAGAAATTAAGGAGAAATGGATGACCGCTGAAAATGTAAACGTTCATCTGACTATAGACAGAGAGCAGGAAGGCTGGGACGGTCATGTTGGATTTGTTCCCTCATACTTAAAAGAGCTTGGATTCTCCAACGACAAGACTGCTTTGCTCTGCGGTCCTCCGATCATGATCAAGTTCACTCTCCAGGGACTTATCGAAATGGGCTTCTCAAAGGAGCAGGTTTACACAACTCTCGAGCTTCGTATGAAATGCGGAGTGGGCAAATGCGGACGATGCAATATCGGTTCAAAGTATGTCTGCAAGGACGGCCCCGTATTCCGCTGCGACGAGCTGGACGAACTTCCCAACGAGTATTAAGAAAGGACTTTGTAAAATGGAAAACATGGTAAATGTATATTTTTTCGGTAAAAAATACAGTGTACCTGCGTCCTTGACGATCATGACCGCTATGGAATATGCAGGCTACACACTTAAAAGAGGCTGCGGCTGCCGTCACGGATTTTGCGGCGCATGCGCTACGATTTACAGAATAAAAGGCAAGAACGAGCTTAAAACCTGTCTTGCCTGTCAGAAACAGGTTGAAGAGGGTATGTATGTAGCAAGCATTCCTTTCTTCCCGACAGACAAGAGAACCTATGATATTACTCAGATCAAGCCAACACAGCAGATAATGATGGAGCTTTATCCTGAAATTTACAGCTGTATCGGCTGCAACGCCTGTACAAACGCCTGTACACAAAATCTCAATGTAATGCAGTACATAGCTTACGCTCAGAGAGGCGAGTTTGAAAAGTGCGCTGAGGAATCCTTTGACTGCGTAGCCTGCGGCTGCTGCACAGTAAGATGTCCCGCAGGTATCTCACACCCAATGGTAGGTTTGTTAGCAAGAAGACTGACTGGTAAGTACATTGCTCCAAAGACTGAGCACCTTGAAAATCGTGTCGAGGAGATCCGTCAGGGCGCTTACGACGAGCTTATTGAGCAGATCATGCAGAAGCCTATCACGGAGATGCAGGAGCTGTACAATACAAGAGAGATTGAGAAATAAGGAGGGCATAAAATGAGCGCAATTTATTCAGAGAGCATGATGGAGTCAGTCAGAAAGGTTGAAGCTACTAGGGCTGCCCGTATGGCGACGGAGCCGAGACGTCTGACTGCCGAAGAAAAGGATGCCCTTTTAAAAGAGTTTCATCCTGACTTCAACGAAGCTTCATTTGCAGAGATAAAGGTAGGACCCAACAAGGGTCAGAAAGCTCCTTTGGAGCTTGCAGAGATGCTTCATTCAACAAGCCGTCTTATGACAGACAAGGTTGATATTACAAAAGTTGATTACGACGTAGATGTACTTGTTATCGGCGGCGGCGGCGCAGGATCTTCCTGCGCTATCGAAGCTCACAACGCAGGCGCAAACGTAATGATCGTTACGAAACTCCGTATCGGCGACGCCAATACAATGATGGCCGAAGGCGGAATACAGGCTGCTGACAAGCCTAACGATTCACCTGTTCAGCATTATCTTGACTGTTTCGGCGGCGGACACTTTGCCGCTAAGCCTGAGCTTGTAAAAAGACTTGTTATGGAAGCCCCCGACGCTATCAAGTGGCTTAACGATCTCGGCGTAGAGTTCGACAAGGAAGCAGACGGAACAATGGTAACAACACACGGAGGCGGAACATCACGCAAGAGAATGCACGCTGCTAAGGACTATTCCGGCGCAGAGATAATGCGTACCATAAGAGATGAGGTCATAAACCTCGGTATACCCGTAGTTGAATTTACCTCGGCTGTTGAGCTTATCATGGACGACAAGGGTCAGGCAGCAGGCGCAGTTCTTCTCAACATGGAAACCGGCGACTATTTGGTTGCACGAGCAAAAACTGTTGTTATCGCAACCGGCGGCGCAGGCAGAATGCACTATAACGGTTTCCCCACCTCAAACCACTACGGTGCAACTGCCGACGGTCTTGTACTTGCTTACAGAGCAGGAGCTCCTCTGCTTTATCAGGATTCTATCCAGTATCACCCGACAGGCGCTGTATATCCGTCACAGATACTCGGCGCACTGGTAACTGAAAAGGTTCGTTCGGTCGGCGCACAGCTTGTAAACGTAAACGGTGAAGCTTACATTCATCCTCTTGAGACCCGTGACGTAAACGCTTCGGGCGTTATCCGTGAGTGCAGAGAGGGCAGAGGCGTCGAAGCTCCCAACGGACAAAAGGGCGTTTGGCTTGACACTCCTATGATCGAGATACTCGGCGGTGAGGGTACTATTGAAAAGAGAATCCCTGCTATGTTCCGTATGTATATGAATTACGGCATTGACATGCGCAAGCTCCCGATCATGATCTACCCGACGCTTCACTATCAGAACGGCGGAGTTGAGATCGACGGCGAAGGCTTTACAAAGACTATCCCTAATCTCCTCGTTGCAGGCGAAGCAGCAGGCGGTATCCACGGAAGAAACAGACTTATGGGCAACTCGCTGCTTGACGTTATCGTATTCGGAAGAAATGCAGGCAAAAAAGCTGCCGCTAAATATCAGAGCGTAGAGCTTGGCGAAATGAACCTCGACCATGTTGCTTCATATGACGCAGAGTTAAAGAAAGCAGGAATTGAAACAAACGAGGTTTCACCGCTTCTTCTTCCTAAGTACGCTCGTCACGAAAGATAATTGGAGGTTTTGACAATGCGTGAAATTAATGCAGATATTATCACTGATGTTGTTGAGAGACTGTGTATCGCCGCTAACGAGCATCTTCCCGAAGATGTAAAGTGCGCTATCAAGAACTGCCGCGCTTGCGAGGACGGCATCATTGCCCAAGGTATTCTTGATGACATCATCAAGAATTATGAAATCGCTGATTCTGAGAATGTTCCGATCTGTCAGGACACAGGTATGGCATGCGTATTTCTGGAGATCGGTCAGGACGTTCACATCACAGGCGCAAACCTTGCTGACGCTGTTAACGAGGGCGTCCGCAGAGGTTATGACAAGGGCTATCTCAGAAAGTCCGTTGTCAAAGACCCTGTACGAAGAGGAAACACAGGCGACAATACTCCTGCTATGATCTACACTGAGATCGTCCCCGGCGAGAACATCAAGATCACCGTAGGTCCTAAGGGATTCGGAAGCGAAAATATGAGCGCTATCAGAATGTTCAAGCCTTCCCACGGTCTTCAGGGTATAAAGGATTTCATTCTCGAAACTGTTGAGAATGCAGGACCTAACCCCTGCCCGCCTATGGTAGTGGGCGTCGGTATCGGCGGTACATTTGACAAGGCAGCTCTGCTTGCAAAGAAGGCTCTTATGAGACCTATCGACTCCGAGAACCCCGATCCGTTCTATGCAGATCTTGAAAAGGAAATGCTTGAAAAGGTAAATCAGCTTGGTATCGGTCCTCAGGGCTTCGGCGGAAAAACTACGGCTATCGGTCTTAATATTGAGACTATGCCTACTCACATTGCAGGTATGCCTTGCGCTATCAACATCAACTGCCACGTTACACGTCACAAGACGGAGGTGATATAAATGGAAAAGCACATTACATTGCCATTGACGGAGGAGCTTGCAAAGTCGCTCCACGCAGGAGACAGAGTTTACCTCACAGGTACCATTTATACTTCCCGTGACGCAGGTCATAAGAGAATGTGCGAGGCTTTGGCAAAGGGCGAGAAAATTCCTTTCGATCCTACCGACGCAACTATTTATTACGTAGGACCTACGCCTGCAAAGCCCGGTCAGGTTATCGGTTCGGCAGGTCCTACAACCAGCGGACGTATGGATGCTTACGCTCCTACAATGATGTCTGTGGGCGCCAGAGGAATGATAGGCAAGGGCGCACGTCTGCCGGAGGTTATTGAGGCTATGAAAAAGTACAGCGGCGTTTACTTCGGTGCGATCGGCGGAGCA
>CAYNPW010000109.1:0-6014 GCA_964399215.1 uncultured Ruminococcus sp.
GCTTTCATAAGCATCTGGGTCTTTTCGACTTCTTCAGATTTCTTAATGTCCGCGTCTGTCACATAGTAGTCATAGGTAAAGCCCATGGGGATATAATTTTCGTTTTCGTATATATTAAAACCGTTCTGAGTATCAACATAAGTAAAGCTTTTGAGCGAACCGCAGGTTGCAGGAGTTGATACGGGTATGGTACCGTTGCGCTGGGATTCAGGCAATTCATTGAAATAGTACTTTACTGAGAAAAGACTTCTCAGAGGATAAACATTCTGCTCCATTCTTGAGGCAACATCTCTTGTCTGTCCTATTTCAGTATAGAAGTCCATGATCGAGGTTGAAACTACGCTGTGAAAACATCTCATAGAGGACAGATCCCAGAACATACACCAGTTGTCAACATTCTCTGATGTATCGATACGGAAGAAATTATTGTTCTCATTGTAATTTGCCGAAGAAGCCTCCAGCTTGTCCATATCGATATTATCTCCGCCGTTGATCGCTCTTTCGATATAGTCGGTATTATCAGAACCCTGAGCTACACCGTAAAGAACAGATGAGGTGTTGCAGATAACGCATGCAGCCGCAGTCATAGCACAGGCTACCTTCATATAGTTTATCTTTTTCTCCGCCACAAAGTAGATGAGAATACCCAGCATAACAAGCATGAGCATTGTTACCGCTGTTTGAATGTAGTAAAGCTCGATATACTGAGCAATTTTTCCGTAAACGGTAACTCCGTTTTCCTGCTTCGGGAGAAGTCCGACGCCAATAAAGAACAGCGCGACTGCAACTACCGGAATAAAGCCTTTTTTCAAATCCTCCTTGTTGTCGGACAGTACCTTGGCAGTCATCATACACATAAGGAGTATAGGCATATAATACCACCTTGCATAATAGGAGGCATTGAAAAGTACGAATGCCGAGTTGAGCACAGGCACGCAAGCCATAATACCGAATACGATAATTGCCCAATACGCCCAGTTCTTCTTGTGCGTTCTCATGTAAGCGATAACGCCTGCCATTGAGAACATAGGCAGGTAACCCGCCAGAGAAGCCCAGCGTGCATTGTCCGAACTGAGGATATTTATTCTTGCAGGCATATCCGAAAGCATAAAGAACGCTTGAATAATTCTCGGTATTCTTACGTTTTCGCCGTAGAAGATAAGATCCTTGCCGAAAAGTCTTTCGTTGACGCGGTAGTTCGCCAGAACTCCCAGTACCGACGGCAGGAGCAGAGTTGCCGAGATCATAACGCCGATAACAGCCTCGACGATAAGCAGGATAAACTTCTTCATATCAATGTCGAAATCCTTGTCGATACACCTCAGGAAGAAATAAATAACAAGGAACACGACATCGCACACAAAGAAGAAATAGCTGACAGTCGCACATATCGCCACAGCTACCGCAAAGGGACCCTTCTTGTTATCCTGCACCAGCATTTCAAAGCCTAAAAGTAAAAGCGGGAAGAAAGCTGTCGCGTCGTGAAAGTGGTTAAAGAATACGTTGTAGGTCTGAAATCCCGAGAATGCATAGAGCAGACCGCCGATGAAAGCCGCATCTGTATTTGAAGCAAAACGTCTTATGTAAGCATAAGCGCATACTGCTGCAACAGCGGTTTTAAGGGACAGCAGCCACGGCATAAGATAAACCGTCGCTCCCTTGGGGAACAGCGCGGTCAGCCAGAAGAAAGGCGAGCCCAGCAGATAAAATGAATACGAACCCACAAAGCCCGAGCCTAAGTCCGTGCCCCAGTCCCAGCCGAGATTACCGTCCTTGACCATTTCCTGCGCATGCTTGTAGAACATCACCTGCTGTGAGTTGAAGTCGCCGTAATACAGGAAAATTCCCTTATTGGCGATCATTGAGGGAATAAAGCAGATAAGCATTCCCACAAAAGCGGTGATAAAAAGCAGGAGATATTTTTCTTTTTGCTTTTCGCCTGCTCCTTTCAGATACGGAGATTTCTTAAACATTTTTAACAGTCCTCTTTCTTTAGGTCTTTATCAGACCTTAAATAGTTATAAAAATACACAATATATTATAGCATAAAGGCGAGGTAATTGCAAGGGGCGCAGAGGATTTTTACGGCAAATCTTAAAAGTTCCTTAAAGAGAATTGTATTGACTTGTAAATTTGTTTTATATAATGTATAATCATACGTAATAAAGGAGGCGTAAGCATAATGAAAGAAATTAAAAGCAAAAATAAAGCAAAACAAGCGTTAAAATATGCGATCATAGCAGTTGTTTTATGTATTGCGGCTGCTGCTGTGATATTTAATTGTGTTTCTCATTCTCTGCCTGACGGTATCGACGACGATATGATCTCAGAGCTCGCGGTAGAATGTGAAAGCGGCAAGTTTCTGGATCAGGAATACTGGACGGAAAGCCATAAACTTCTGGGCGTGCGAAAGAGCAATAGCAGGTGTGTAGTGTATACGATCTCTTTTATACAGGGCTTTAGCAAATCTTACTTCAAAGACGTAGGAGACGGTATGTCAGGCGGTATCTATCCTTGTGCGCTGACTTTTGAAAAAACGGGAGACGGGTGGGAACTGAAAGAGTTTTGGACGCCGGGGGACGGAACCGATTATGCTCCGTCAATACGTTTAAAGTTTCCTTTGATATTAGAGGATAAAGCGCTGAACCATACTCAATACAGTAAGGAGCTTGAAGCTCAGAACATAGAAAAGGCAAAGGATCATTTTGGTATGGACTGAGACGGCTTATATTATAATGGTATAAATATTAAGGGAAAACAGACAGATTGTGCATAATAACTAAAAATCAAGCCGAATATTTGAAAAAGTTTTATACACGGATTTCTCCGTAAATGCTTGCAAAATACGGATATATAGTGTATAATAATACTTGCGTGACTGCACGATATGCGATGAAGTGAAAGGTTGCTGACGGTCTGTCAGGTAATTTTCATGGAGTATGTCCGATTTTAAACCGGGCGGCTGTAATACTGAACACGGTATGTGTTATGCTTACTTGCGGGGATAAAGCTGAAACAAGTTCGGCTTATCTTTAGCGTGACGCATAATGCCTTGTGTCTGTTTTTCGGTCCCGAAATCCGTTTGACGGTTTCGGAATTTTTTATGGAAAGCCAGGGAACACACGGTAGGGTGTAGATTGATTTTAATAAGAAAATCAATTCTGCGCGGTGAGGTACTACGGATAGTCCCACAAGCCTGTCAATTGCACAAGCAGTTGAGTTAACAGTTATGATGTCGATTGTTTGTGCAATTGACTGAGGCGACGGGACTTGCCCCCAAAAACATTTTTATATTCAAAATTGCACAAGGAGGCGATTTAAGTGGCAGTCAATGAGAAGATCAGAATCAAGATCAAGGGCTATGAGCATGCAGTAGTAGACGCTGCGGCATCTAAGATCGTTGAGGCGGTTAAGCGTTCGGGCGCACAGGTATCGGGTCCTATCCCGCTCCCTACCGATAAGGAAGTGATCACTATCCTGAGAGCCGTTCACAAGTACAAGGACAGCCGTGAGCAGTTCGAAATGAGAACTCATAAGAGACTTATCGATGTAATCAGACCTACTAAGGAGACTACGTCGGCTCTTGAAAATCTTGAGCTTCCTGCCGGTGTCAACATTGTTATGGAGATCAAGTAATTTCCAAATGAGATCACAGGTGATCTCAAAAATCAATGTACACGCAGGTCATGTTGGTGGCTGAAAAAGCTTGACCAACCAATAACCATAAGGAGGAAAATTTTATGCAGAAGGGTATCATCGGAAAGAAAATCGGTATGACGCAGATTTTCGATGAAGCAGGAAAGGTAGTTCCTGTAACAGTTGTTGAAGCCGGTCCCTGCGTAGTTGTTCAGAAGAAAACTGTTGAAAACGACGGTTACGACGCTGTTCAGCTGGGCTACGGCGACATCAGAGCCAAGAGAGTAAACAAGCCTCTCCAGGGCCACTTCAAAAAGGCTGACGTTGCTATGAAGAGAACTCTTAAGGAGTTCAGACTTGCTGATATTTCAGCAGTTAACGTAGGCGACATTGTAAAGGCTGACATCTTTGCTGAGGGCGACATCGTTGATGTAAGCGGCACGAGCAAGGGTCACGGTTTTTCGGGCACGATCAAGCGTCACAATAATGCAAGACTTAAGGAAACTCACGGTACAGGTCCTGTACACAGACACGCAGGCTCAATGGGAGCTTGTTCATCGCCTTCGAGAATTTTCAAAGGCAAGGGTATGCCCGGTCAGTACGGTAACACAAAGGTTACTGTTCAGAACCTTAAGATCGTTAAGGTTGACGCAGAAAATAATCTTATCGCAATCAAGGGCGCTATTCCCGGTCCTAAGAACGGCACGGTTACAATAGCTGACTGCGTTAAGAAGGCTTAGTGGAAGGAGGATGTAAACTATGTCACAGATTTCAGTATTTGACATGACAGGAAAGAAGGTTTCCGACACCGAGCTTAACGACGCTATCTTCGGCATTGAGCCGAATACAGCGGTAATGCACGCAATGGTAGTTAATTATCTCGCTAATCAGAGACAGGGTACACAGTCAACTCTTACAAGAACAGAGGTAAGAGGCGGCGGAAGAAAGCCTTGGAGACAGAAGGGCACCGGCCATGCGAGACAGGGTTCTATCAGAGCTCCTCAGTGGGTTCACGGAGGCGTAGCTCTTGGTCCTAAGCCGAGAGATTACAGCTATTCGCTTAATAAGAAGGAAAGAAGACTTGCTATGAAGTCTGCGCTTTCCACAAAGGTTATCGACAATAACATCGTTGTTGTAGACGCTATAAAGACCGAGGAGTACAAGACCAAGACTATGGTCGAGATGCTCAAGGCTCTGGGCGCTGAGGGCAAGGCTCTTATCGTTACCGCAGAGACCGATTCAAAGGTTATCAAGAGCGCTGCAAATATCCCCGGTGTTAAGACAGCAACAGTAAATACTCTCAGTGTTTACGACATTCTGAACTACGATAAGTTCATCGTTTCTTCGGAGGCTGTAAAGAAGATTGAGGAGGTTTACGCATAATGAAAACTGCTCATGATATTATTATAAAGCCAATCATTACTGAGGACTCTATGGAGAGACTTCAGGACGGCAAGTATACTTTTAAGGTTGCCAAGGACGCCAACAAGATCGAGATCGCAAAGGCTGTTGAGGAGATCTTTGACGTCAAGGTTGCAAAGGTCAACACTATGACGGTTAAGGGCAAGGAAAAGAGAATGGGTAGATATACCGGCTTCCGCCCTGACTGGAAAAAGGCGATCGTTACTCTTGAGGGCGATAAGACTATCGAATTCTTTGACGGTATGTATTAATTCGTCTTTGGATTTAACCCTCTAAAAGAGGTGCGGATATCCCGCATTACTCCGTCTAAGCCGTTTGTACCGAGGCGATGACGGAAAGGCTCTGCGAGGCGGCGAGGACCGCTCATGATTACTCCGCAGGGCGTAGGTATGGAAGGGCGCTTGGCCGCTTGCGGCTTTGACCTTTTCGCAAAACTCAGATTTAAGGAGTGAATTTATAATGGCAATTAAGAGCTACAAGCCTACGACTCCCGGCAGACGCGGTATGACAGTTACCGACTACTCGGGTCTCTCAAAGGTTGCTCCATGTAAGTCTCTTCTCGAGCCTAACAAGAAGAAGTCGGGAAGAAACAGCTACGGTAGAATCACGGTTCGTCACAGAGGCGGCGGAGCGAGAAGAAAATACCGTGTAATTGATTTTAAGAGAAATAAGCTCGATATGAACGCAACAGTTCTTACAATCGAGTATGATCCAAACCGTTCAGCTTTCATCGCTCTCGTTCAGTACGAGGACGGCGAAAAGAGATATATCATCGCACCAAACGGTCTTGCTGTGGGCGATGTAATCAGAGCAGGCGCTGACGCCGACATCAAGCCCGGCAACGCACTTGCACTTGCTAACATTCCGGTTGGTACTTTCATTCACAATATTGAGCTTTATCCGGGAAAGGGCGCGCAGCTTGTTCGTTCCGCCGGAAATATGGCTCAGCTTATGGG
>CAYNPW010000110.1:0-5861 GCA_964399215.1 uncultured Ruminococcus sp.
AGGACAAAACTGACATTTGTTTTCCAGCCTTGTATACAAGCCATATCCCAATATCAGGAGGTGAATATTTTATGTTCAAAATGAATTTAACAGATTTTACGCACGATGAAAATTTCCCCTTTTTCATACAATACGGAGAGCATGAGGGCAGTTTGTTTATGCATTCTCACGATAATTTTTCCGAGCTTGTTATTGTGACGGAGGGAAGCGCAGAGCATATTGTGGATAACGAAAGCTATCACATAAGTAAGGGAGACGTTTTCGTTATCAGCAACGAGACGGAGCACGGCTTTGCCAAGGCAAAAAATTTTCATCTGTGCAATATTATGTTCCGACCGTCGTTCTGGCTGAACTCGGATTATGATATAGCCAAAACCGCAGGATTTCAAGCTTTATTCGTTCTTGAACCGCAGTATTCAAAACAAAGTCATTTTTGCAGCCGTCTGAAGCTCGGAGTAAACGAATATGTAAAGATCTCCGAGATATGCGCCGATATGCACAGCGAATACAAGGAAAAGCGAAACGGCTGGCAGACTCTTTTCATATCAGGATTTCTAAGAGTTGCCTCAGAGCTGTCAAGGCTTTACAGCTTTGACGATCTGAACTCTGACGATACTATGATAAATCTTGCCAAGGCGATCGCGTTCATTGAAACAAATTATGCAAACGATCTGACGGTCACACAGCTTGCCGCACTATCCAATTATTCTGAAAGACAGTTTATACGTCTCTTTAAAACGGCTTATGGCTGTAATCCCACAGCATACATAAGAAGACTGAGAATAAGACACGCCTGCCGTCTGCTTAAATCAAGCGATATGCCCATAACCGAAATTGCGTTGAAATGCGGTTACAGCGACAGTAATTATTTCAGCCGAGTTTTTATGCAGGAAATGGGAACTACTCCAAGTAAATACCGAAAAGCAGAAAGCGTCATCGGATTTGAACTGTAAATATATCTGCCGCATATTTAAAAGGATATCAGAGAAAAGGAGGAAGCTCTCTGATATCCTTTTTATTTATTCGGCAGCCTTGCGGATAGCGTCGCCTAAGCCGTCGGTAGTCCACGTCATAGTCGTTCTGTCTATGACCTCTCCGTTATCCCACAAAACAGGGCAGCATTTGTATTTGCGGCTGTACTCGGCTACGCTTTGCAGCCACAGCACTCTGCTTGCTTCGTCCTTATCTTTCTTTGTACAGCCGTATTCTCCTACAATTACAGGAATTCCTTTATCTATGTAGTTTTCTTTGAGCTTTTTGAATTGACCGTCCAGATATTCAAAATCCTCATCGGTACCCCATGTTTCTCTGTAACCCCAGTCGGACGTAAGGTCTGCAATAGCAAAATCTGAGGGCGAATAATAATGAACGGAAAGAAAAACTCTGTCGTCCTCAGGCAGAGCTATTCCGCCCTCACAGCTTCTGTCGATATCGGTCCAATAGCCCGCTAACAAAAGATAACGCTTATCATTGTTCTTACCCGAATTTCTTATCAGATCAACAAACTCCCCATTGATCTTATTCATAAGCTCACAGCCCTTTTGCGTACCGAGATCGTCAAAGCCTATTTCGTTCATGGATTCAAATATCAGCTTGTCGTTGTAGTCCCCGAAACGGTCGGCGATCTGGGTCCATATAGCCTTATACTTCACCATTACATTATCATAATCGGTAGACGCTTCTTCGAGCCAGCCTCCCTCATGATGCATATTTAATATGATGAACATATCTTCCTCAACGCACCAGTCAACTATCTCCTGAACTCTGTTCATCCATTCCTTATTTACCTTATATTCGGGACCTTCTCCGACGTGGTTAGTCCATGTAACGGGTATTCTTATAGTGTCAAAGCCCTCGGATTTTATAAAGCTGATAAATTCTTTTGTAGTTTTGATGTTTCCCCACGCAGTTTCATAGTCAAGATCGTTATCTACCCATGTGCAGTCCACAGGATCTAAGGTATTTCCGAGATTCCAGCCCAGACCCATTTGATCTACATATTCCTGAGAATTTTCCACTTTGACCGTTTCAAATTGGGGAGCAGTCTTTGTATCCTTTTCCTCTGATTTTTCAGACGACGCACAGCCTGTAAGTAAAAGCGCCGCAGTTAATAATATGCATAATGATTTTTTCATAATAATATTTCTCCTGTAATTAATCTCTGTTTTTGTCATACGGTCTGAATTTATTTGCGTATCATAAATTTACGCAATCTTCCTTATTAGTGCATACGAAGTTTGTAAATTCCGCCGATCCGCTGTTACCGGTATTATTTTTATGAGCGTAAAGACCGATCATTACGCCTGTAAAATTTCCTGCGATCTCACTTGACAGATATTTTGTCTGAGCCGATCCAAGCGCATATTCTTTTCCGTCACATAACGCACGGAACAAATAGTTATAATTGTCGGCATTCGCAATAAGCTTTACCGTTTTGACGTTATCGGAGGAAATCAGCGCCGTATGATCCTCGTGACAGATGTCACCGATACACAGACGTCTGAAAAGCTCATATCCTTCCGATGTCTTTCTGACAGCTACCTCATAATGCTGAGATTCGGTCATATAAAAAGTCAGACCTGCTTCACAGTCTGTGACTGATATATCACAGCTAACTTCCAGATTCATCTCTTTCTGACGTATTGAAACAAACGACGGCGAACCGTCGCAGTCGGAGAGCGAGGTTTCAGAGGCTTTAAGTATAAAGCTGTTTTCAGAAAAATTATAATTTTCCATATCAGGATTTCTCAAAAAGCACCATTCACGACTTATTCGAGTGTTTTTAAATGTATACTCTTTTCGGAATTTCTGTTCTGCATTTATTAAATCGGTCTCAAAGTATTCTTTTACCGTTCCGTTTTCGCCTGCGGTGAACCAGCCGTTTTCATCGAATTTTACGGGAACGAGATAAACCTCTCTGCCTGTAATATGGTGCATTATCCATTGGCTTATCTGACGGAAGCCAAGATTCAGCATCCACCAGTTGCCGTTATGATCCTCAACAAGATCTGCGTGTCCGCAGCCCTGGATTTGGTATCCGCCAAGATTTCTGTTCGTTAAAACAGGATTTCCGCAATAATTTTTAAACGGTCCGTAAACGCTTTCGCCTCTGGCATATACGACCATATGTCCGTACTCGGTGCCGCCCTCCGAAGCCATAAGATAATAAAGACCGTTTATTTTATAAAGGTGCGGACTTTCTAAGAAACGTCCTCCGGTGCCCTTCCATACGCATTTGCCCGGAGAGAGCTTTTTTCCTGTCGCAATGTCAATCTCACACTGAACTATTCCGCCCTCGCCGCAGTCGTCCGAGCCATTGCTCATAAAGTAAGCTTTACCGTCCTCAAAGTACAGCGAAGGATCGATACCGTCCTGTTTGACGTAAATGGGATCGGACCAGTCTCCGTATATATCGTCAGTGTACACATAAAAATTTCCGCCCGTGGTAGTGTTGGTAGTTACCACATAAAATCTTCCGTTGTTATATCTGATAGTAGGAGCAAAAATTCCGCTGTACGAGCTTGCATCTGCAAGCGGAAGCTGATTTTCCCTCGTAAGAACATTGCCGATCATATTCCAGTTGATGAGATCCTTACTTTCAAACAGCGGTATCCCCGGGAAATAGTGGAATGAACTGCATACAAGATAATATGAACCATTAGCTCTGCAAACGCTGGGATCGGGAAAAAATCCCGAAATAACCGGATTTTTGTATATCATAATAATCCTCCTTGAAACAATTAACGCACTTAATAACTATACAATACAATTATACTAACATATAATCTTTGATAAATATATGATAGATATGACATTTTATAGCATAAAACTGACATTTGATCTCAGGGGAATAGGTATTTTATTGAGATTGTTGCTAAGGTCTTTTGGCAAATACTTAATGTTCGTTTGCAGCGCATGTCAAAGTAGTTTATACAAATTACAAGATCAGATCAACAGTATTATGTCTGATGACAACCATGTTGCAGTATTCCGTAATAAATCAAGATTAATGATTGACATTCTTCCTACCTAAAATTTAAATCAGAACAGCAAACTAATGACGCTTCAAGAATTAAAATCTCGGAGCACATTTTATTACAAAAAAGTTTTTTATTAGCCCTTGACAAACGAGTGTTCCAATGCTATAATATTAAATAGAAACGACAGCATTCAACATAAAATAACAATTAAATAGTTAGTAAGTGCCTCTTACTTACATAAACATATCGGCAAAAACTTTTAGAGCTTGAAGCTCGTACATATTTCAGGCACGATTTTGATAACAACGGGATAGCTATATCCTCTTGTAGAAATCGTGAAACTGAATATGTACGAGCTTTTTTGTTTTGGTTACATATTGAAATCGGAAATTTAATTAATGAATGCAAAAATTTTGAGTGTGATTTACAAAGTAAATTAAAACGAAAAGCAACAGAAACTTAAAAATTGAATAGTAGGAGGCTTGATAAATTGAAAAAGTTCATTTCAAAGTCCTGCGAAGAAATCATGACTACTGTGTATAAACCGATTGAGTTCGTGGTCACTGACTTGCTTGCACAAGGTCTGTATATCTTAGCAGGAGCGCCAAAGGTCGGGAAATCATGGCTTGCGCTTGATATGTGCTTGTCTATTGCGAAAGGAGAAAAGGTATTAGGTCAGCAAACCACGCAAGGTACTGCGCTGTACTTGTGTCTGGAAGATAGTTATGTACGGATCCAAAATCGTCTTTACGAAATTACTGACGAGCCTGCGGAGAGATTGCATTTCGTAATTATGTCCGAGGCGATTGGAAATGGCTTGGAAGAACAGATTACGGATTTTAAAAATGAGCATTCTGATTTAAAAGTTGTTTTCATTGACACTCTGCAAATGGTGCGTAACGAATCGGAGTCAAGCTACAATTCAGATTACAAAGAGTTGTCTGTGCTGAAAGCTCTTGCAGATAAGCTTGGCGTAGCTATTGTTCTGGTTCATCACACACGAAAATGTTCTGACAGCGATCCGTTCAATATGATCTCAGGCAGTACAGGCTTAAGCGGTTGCGTTGACGGAAGTATGGTTCTGATTGAAAGTAAGCGTGGCAGTCGGAAGGCTAAACTGCATTGCGTAGGTCGTGATATTGAAAACACAGAAATCAATTTGCAATTCGACAGTGATTTGAAAAAGTGGATCGTCACCGATGAGCAACTCAATTGTAAAAGCAAGGATAACATTTTTCTGGCTGCACTTTATGTGTATCTTAAAGAGTATATTAGTTTCAGCGGTACAGCTTCAGAATTAGTAAATGCTCTGAAAAGTGTTTCCGATGAAACGTTTTATCCAAACAGGGTAACAAGAGATCTGGTGCAGAACGGTTACACATTGAGAAAGTACGGAATCGATTTTCAGTACAAACGCACTCGCACAGGCAGGCTGATAATTCTTCATTACGACCATCAGCGTGACAGCAATGACAGTAAAAATTCTACTGTCGTTACTGTCAACGGAGAGCACAAGCAATACCTTGCAAACCATTGAAAATACTTGGTTTGCGGTGCTGACAGCAGGTGTGACAGTAACTAAAGTCGGACAAAGTTACTGTCAGCGCAACGTAAGCTGGTTTGCGGGCTTGATTTTTTAGTCGGGTAAGTTTATCAAAAGCATTTCAAAAGCCGACACAAGCGATTTGTGAGTCGCTGTGGGCGATATGTGGGAGTGGTTTTAATTCAGATAATAAAAAGGCAGTTGTTAATCTGCACAAATACTGGATATGCAGAGGTTAAAGTAAGCGTAACTAATAAATAGCTAGTTAAAGTTTCGGGGTCGCAGCCCCCGAAACAGTCACAGCGGACGGCAAAGCCGACCGCAAAAGCGCCGAAAAT
>CAYNPW010000111.1:0-5792 GCA_964399215.1 uncultured Ruminococcus sp.
GCTACCTTCAAAACTTTGCACAAAAGCTTGATATTATGTTCTTTGGAAAGCTTAGATATTAATCCGGCTCTTTCCCTAATTCCTTTATGAAGATAGCCATTGCTTTTTTTAATATGATATTTCCTTCTCAAGCAAAGCTAATTTTTTCTGCATTTTTTTGATCTCTGTCATTGTCATCGTTTCGGTATCTGAAACTTTAACCTGAGTATACTTCTTTATCTATTTATGCAGCATGGAACTGCTCATTCCATATTCCTTACATATCTGGGTACTGCTTTTTCCTGAATTATACAGGCTGACTATGCTTTGCTTGAATTCCTCATTATATTTGCTGTTTTCCATCCTTTTCTCTCCTTTTTATTATTATACATCTTTCGCTTTTTTGTGTCTACTTTTTAGTATTGCACCATGCGACTGGTCTGCGCCTTATTCAGCCTTTTTAATGTATAAAATATATAATTTATTAAGTTGTTGAGAATTCTGTGATACTAAATTCAAATTTTAATATTCATGCTCTTACAGCATTTAACGGGCTATAAAAATATTGACACAATTAATATCATTTATTTGTCTTTTGTGGTAAGTACAGCTAATGATTCCATTAGCAAGCGGTTAGACATACATAAGTCCGGCAAGTGCCCCAAAAGAAAACCCCAAGAGTATCGGCTCCCGGGATCTTCGCTTGTGTGTAGCTGTGACAAAACTTTATATCTTTTGCGTTCAACATATATTATATACCGCGTCGTCTGCTTTATCAAAAATTTTTCCGTTTTAATAAAATGTCATATACTGCTTATCAGCCATGGTATAAAATACGAAACCAAACACATTATAGTTGTCGCAAGCAGCAGTCCCAGAAAAATGGCAGGTACGGCTTTCTTCATTTTTATATCAAGAAGACATGCAAGCAGCGCTCCTGTCCATGCGCCTGTCCCGGGAAGCGGTATTCCCACAAACAGCACAAGTCCCCAGAACTCATACCTCTGTATCTTATCAGACTTTGCCATTGATTTACTTTCTATCTTCTCGACCATAGGCTTGAACAGCTTAGTGCCCTTCATCCACTTGAATATCGGCTTTATAAAGAGCAAAATAAACGGTATTGGGACTATATTGCCCGCAAGACATAACGGAATTGCTTTGGTAATCGGAATATGCAGCAGCGATGCCGCTATAATTCCTCCTCTAAGTTCAAGCAGCGGCACCATTGATATGATAAATACGATCAGTTCCCTCGGAAGTCCGTCAAGAGCCGACGTAAACCAGTTTACAAGTGAGTCTACCATTATTTGTGTTCCTTTCCTGTTTATGTATTATCTATCTGTTTACTGTCAATACAAAGACGCTCTGTAGCCTGCATTGCTTTTTTTAATCTGTCTGCCTGCGGGAAGGTCTCTGTATTCTCAGCAGCGGATTTACAGTATTCCCGTGCAGCCTGCCAGTCACCTCTTTTAAGGCTGATCTCTGCCAGACCCAGATCGCACTCGCATTTAAGTGAGCGTTTATGTTCCTTTTTAGCCTTTTTGAACAAAGCCTCAGCATTGTCGTATTTGCCCTCAGCCAAGCACAGAAGTCCCAGCGTATGCAGAATGCCTCCGCGCCCTTTTCTCATTGTGGCTCTATCAAAGTAATGCTTGGATTTTGCATAAATTTCTGCCGCAAGCTCGTTCTTTTCTTCAAGCAAAGCAGAATACAGACAAATATTAAAGCACTCCTCCTGTTCGGAACAGCTAAGCTTTGAAATATCGGTTTTTGAAATTATTTCCCTGCATTCTATGTACCGTCCGCCCTCCAGACAGCAAGCCGCATAGACATAGCGGCAGTAGTTAATATTTCCGTCTAGATAGTATGCAAGCCTGTCAATTAGCGCCTGTCTTTGCGAAATGCTTTTGCACTCCGTCATTTTGTCAATTATTGAATTAAGCTCCGAACGGCGCATTACAAACAAAACGACGGAAGATACCACAACAGCAGCAAAAAGCATAAGAACGGCCGCCGTATATATCCTGATGCAATAGCTAGCGTCGTGTTTAAGTCCTGTAGCCAGCCAAATGATCGACATTACTCCGTATCCCCAAAGCATGGCTTGTCCCAGACCGAACACAACGTTTTTTATCAGACTGTTATTTTTCGCCAATATTATTATACTCACCCCATAACATAAAATATGCGATATACAATTATTATATCACAGTAATCAAATAATGTAAAGCATAAATTCTCTGAGTTTTTACAATATTACTGTTCGGAACCTTTCCGCTTTTCATTCTCCCTGATTATCCTTGCTGCGTCAATTACGATAACAAGCATCAGCATTATGGCAGCGCCTGCAATCCCCCCGAAGGTATCTATTACAACATCGGAAATTTTACCTGTTCTGTCCAAAACATAAAGCTGATGTATCTCGTCAGTGCAGGCATATACAAAAGTGAAAATCACTGCCACAAGCATACGCACGCCCTTCCTCCGCACAGGAAAAAAAGCCGCAAAGGAGATCGCTCCCAACAGCATATACACACTTAGATGCGCAGCTTTTCTTACGCATACCGACAGTATATCAATTATAGCAAGCTGTCTTGCAGGCTCGGTCATCTCCATATCTGGGAAAAATATACTGCATATCAGATCTACAACTCGTCCGCTCTGGAAGGTTGAATTTTCTCCGCTATTTGACGAGAACCAAAATATGAGTATACACACTACAGCCAACGCCGCATATCTGAATATAATTTTTCCTGTACTAATCTTCTTCATTGAAATATCTCCTAAGATAATCTAAGATTTCCTTCCTGTTGTTAACTACAAGCTCGTCTATAACTCCGTCAAGCGCAAATTCAAGCGCATTGCCGATATTTCTTCCGATGTACCCCATTTCTATCATATCATAACCATTAACGGCAAGATCGGATATTTTCAGACAGCTTTCCTCGTCCATTATCTGTACGCCAAGTTCTTCAAGCTCGTCAAGCTCTTTAAGCTTTTCATACCTGAGATATTCCGACTGAGCCATAGTATCGGCCCGTCTGACCTTGATCCAATCCCTGAAAAATTCAAAATCATACTTTGAAATAAGTCTCTTAACAGTTTTTTTCTGAGGCGGAATTCTGTTGTCATGCTCCCAGATAAGATTGAATATCTTTTCCTCTGTCCTGTTTGAGCATTTCATTCTCCTTAGGATCTTTTTAGCTGTCTCCGCGCTTGCAAACTGATGCGTTTTGAAATGATCTATACCATTTTCATCAGTTTTTTTAAGAGCAGGCTTTTCTATATCATGCAGCAGCATTGTCAGCCTTAATTCCTCGTCAGGCTCGACAAAAGACACGCTTTTGCATATATGCTCATAAACGCCGTAACTATGGTGAGGACAGTTCTGCGCGCAATCAAATGCAGGTATCAGCTCGGGAATTATCACCCCAATAATATCCTTGTATTCCAGCAGGATTTTTTCAGCAGACTCCCCGCACAGGAGCTTTTTCAGTTCCGTCAAAATACGCTCCGCTGAAATGCTGTTAAGCAGCTGAGACTGCTTTCGTGCAGCAGCAGCTGTATTTTCTTCGATTTCAAAACCCAGAACAGAAGCAAACCTCAAGGCGCGCATGATACGCAAAGCGTCCTCGTCAAAGCGTTCAATGGGATTCCCCACGCATCTTATTACTCCATTTTGCAGATCCTCTGCTCCGCCGTAAAGATCGATAAGTCCCTCTTTTTCGTTATAACACATGGAGTTGACTGTAAAGTCCCTGCGCTTTAGGTCCTCGGACAGTTTTTTTTCAAACCTAACGCTCTGAGGACGCCTATGATCTGCGTACTCACCGTCGCTGCGGAATGTGGTTATCTCCACAGGCTTACCCTCAGACATAACCGTAAGTGTGCCGTGCTTTAGTCCTGTCTCTATGGTATAAAAGCCCGAAAACAGCTTTACCGTCTGTTCGGGCAGGCAATCTGTACACACATCGTAATCGTGGGGAGCCTTGCCCATAAGAGCGTCTCTTACACAGCCTCCAACAATATATGCGCTGTATCCGCGCCTTTCAAGAATATCTAGAGTTTTTCTCACATAATCGGGAATAGTTATCTTCACTCACTTTTATCCTTTCTCCTGAATTGTAAATAATATTTTGGTAACAATAGTTGTATGAAAACAATGCTCAAAAAATTCCTTACAACAGAAAACCTGCTTATAATTTCAGGTATTTTCTGCGGTCTTATGCAAGGGCTTTTTAACCTGCCTCTGCTGTCGCTCATAAGCTTTGCACCGCTGGTGTACGGACTTATTCACTCTGAGGGTATATTTCAGTTTTTTATACGCTTTATAAAATTCTATGCACCCTATTATATGGTTCAGACTGCTTTTCTTATAACGGTCAGTACCTTTGCGCCCATAAACAAAGCCATTGCAGCAGTACTTCTTACGCTTTCCGTTATTCTACTGAGCCTTTGGCTTTGTGCTCTGACATTAATTCCCACATATTTTTTTGTATGGCTCAAGCCCGTACTTTCCGGGAAGCTTATACTTCAAATACCCATACTTGCCCTGCTTATAACAGCAGGCGAATGGCTGACGGAGCATATATTTTTACTGTCGTTCCCTTGGTCGGGAGCATGGCTTTCCGCTGTGGGAAGCCCCCTCTTAACACAATGTGCAAATCTGCTGGGAGCTTATTTTGTAAGCTTTATACTGCTGACCTCAGGAGGACTTTTTGCAGAAGCCGCAGTCTCACTTAAACTTCGGCGGGGATTGCTTTTTCCTGTTGTTTTTGCAGGATTTGTTTCGGCAGTTTATATATACGGAGGAATATCCGTTTCTCATCTGAAAGAACTGTCAGAGAAAAGTGAAGCTCTATGCGTTCTATGCGCGCAGGATAATGTCGAGGGTACCAAAAAAGCCGAAATGACCGCCCTTGAATGCGCTGAAAGATATGAAGCGATTATCGGCTCCGCTAAAGCAACGAACGCGGATCTGATCCTGCTGCCCGAAACAGCTATCCCCTGTGACTACGACGAAGCAAAGGAAGAATTCTCTATTCTGTCCGCTCTTGGCAGTGAACTTGAATGTACCATTGTTACAGGGTGTTTTATTGATAGAGAGAAGCCATATAATGCAATGCTTGCCTTTTCCGATGACGGAGTATGCGAACCATACTGCAAGCAGCGTCTTGTTCCCTTCGGAGAAAGCGATCCATTCGCTTTTTTCACAGGCACAAGCTCACTTTGCAAATGCTCAGACGATAAGCTGACCGCTCCTCTCGATTCGGACGGTATGATAATCGGCTGCGGTATATGCATTGAATCTATATATTCTTCGCTGATAAAGGCTCAGGCAAAGAACGGAGCAGAACTCATATGCATATCCACCAACGATTCATGGTTTGGAAGATCCTTTGCAAGAAATCAGCACTATCGACACAGTATAATGCGAGCCGTTGAAAACTCCCGCTGGGTTTTGCGCTCCGGCAACTGTGGAATTTCTGCAATAATTTCTCCATGGGGAGAAGTAGAATCGGAGCTGTCGGAAAACATTCAGGGAACTGTTTCAGGAGAAATCAGTCTTATCTCAGAAAAATCTCTGTTCACACGTACAGGCGACATTTTCATAACACTTCCCGCTGCGCTGATAGTATGGGCGCTGCTTGTACGTTTCGGGAAAAAAGATACATCCGACGGCGATCAACAATTAAAATAATTAATTTTATTATACCACATAAATGTAAATTTTTCAACTACCGACAGTGATATGACACGCAAATCAATTTTCACCAATCACTCTCAAAATGGAGTGAGAATCAATCAAG
>CAYNPW010000112.1:0-5476 GCA_964399215.1 uncultured Ruminococcus sp.
TCTCGTCGATCTCAGCGCATATATCACGGTATTTTTTTAGCTGTTCTATCGTCATCGGATCGCCTCCTTTCAAATTGCATTTTAATGATCTGTTCCGACATAAGCCCTGTGTCCTCGTAAGCAGACAATCTGTCCGCAACAGCATTTTTATAAACGCAGTCTTTGATCCTAAATGCAGGCTTTCCGTTGTCCAAAAATGTTGATCTTTCCATTTTTTATTTCTCCTTTTCGTATAAATCCCCTCTTCCCGCGCACACTAACCGCAAAAGGAGGTATTACCATGTCTGATAAAAAGTGTAACTGTAACGGTGAGAAAAAATCCTCAGGAAACAACCAGTGGACTACTTCTCACCAAAAATCAAGATCCGACAAGCGGGAACGAAGAGACGGTCCCGGCGGGGATTAGGTTCAAGGGGCTTTACAGCCCCTTTTAGGTTTTTCCTCTGCATTGCAGGGGATCTTTTATTTATCTTCCGGTCCGCACAAGAGCCTGTCCAGATTACGGCAAACCTCACAGCCGCTGTTTTTTATCTCGTGCTGTCTGTGGTGAAAAATATCGGCGATCTTCTGATAGGTCCTCCACATATCAAGACTGTATGCCGCGTCAATGTACGCTCTGTAAAGCTCCTGCTTTTCTTTTTTTGCCTGTTCATAGGTAAGCTTTCCGAACTTGTAATCCCTGTACACAAAACACAGCGACCTCTCTCGGATCGCATTTGCGCTCGTTCGGAATGTGAAAAAGAAGTTTAAGCTCGGGGAATTCCCTGCGTATGCTTGCCTGTACCGACCACTCCGCCGCATTCTTCTATTATGTTTATACACTCCTGCTGGTAGTTGCGGAGTTTTATGTGTGGGTTCATTTGTGTGTTCATACCTCCTTTTGTGGCGTATGCGGCACGCTGTGGCAATGATGTTCCACACAAAAACATACCGTAAATACGCCGTTTTATCGTCCTTGTGGCACTGTGGCACATTTTTGCGCAATTTCCTATAAGGAAAAATATATTTGAAAATTTACTTCCATACCCGAATTCTTCTGTACCCATTTTAAAACACATATATATGGGGGAATTTTGTGCCACAGTGCCACACTGTCTCTAAATGCCCGAAAAAGCTTTGTTTGTGTGTGGCAATTATGTGCCATATCCGCGATTTTTAAGTGTCACAGCGGCTCTATGCCTGTTATATCTGCTGTTTCAAGTTCTTCGGGGGTGTAATATTCCGGCTCAATTTCGGGTAGCCTGAGTGCTACGCATTCGGTGTTAACGCCGTTGATCCTTTTGCCTCTTGTGTTCCTGCGTCCTCTTGTAAGTATTTTCCCGTTGGCTTTCAGCCATGACAGCAATGCTCTTTGGTTAAAGCCCTGTTTTTCGGTTATCTCGTCGAACTTGGAACGGATAATATATGCGTAATTATCCTGTATCACTCCGTATATCTCGCCGTTATTTTCTTCGTTGGCGACAAATCTCTTGCTGTTGGCGGCTACCCAGTCGCAGACGTACCGATAGCCTCGTTCTCCTGCGGAAACAGATTTTTTTGACTGTAAAAACGCAGACATTTCCTCCGCTGTGGTGATAATTCCCGACTTGAATACAGCCGCGTCCGCAAAGAGATCGGCAGTCAGTATCATTGCCGCCGCCATAGCCTGCTTTTCGGTAGTGTCCGACTTACAAAGCTCGCGGAAATAGTCGTCGTAGACCTCCCGCACCTGTTTCATCACGCCGTCAAGCATGATCTTATGGACGAAATCTCTGCCTGCAAATCCGTAATTCTGCTTGACAACAGAGGACACCTGTCTGCCGTCCTTTATGACTGCGTTATTTGCTCCGCACTCGATATCTATTACTCTGTTGACAGCTCCTGCGCCCGCAGAACCGCTCACTATGGGGCTTTCGCCTGTGGTAAGCATGGTGTTCCTCCAAGTGGGAGTACGCTCTATACCGCCTGTTTTTGTGCCTCTGGTACGTCCTGCGCCCTGAGCAAGCTGATAGACGTCGAAACGGCTTTTGCCGTGACTGTCCTTAGAAAGCTGTAATTCGTCAATGAGAAAGGGCAGATTATTAAGAAATGCGGCGGTCTTTTCACAGCCTACCGCCGTGCTGTTGAAGGTCTGTATGTACTCTCCCATTTCGGGATCTCCCCACACGCTTGCCGCAAGCATTAAAGCGACGGTTTTTCCCGTGCCGCTGTCTACGCCCCACAGGTGGACAAAAAACGGAAGTCCGCCCAAAGGCTGTACCAGAACGCTTGCAAAAGCCGCCGCAAGGAATATTCTAGCCGTAAGGCTTTCCTTCCTGCATTTATTGGCTGTATCCTTCCATTTGCCGTAATCTCCTCGGGACTTTATCGCGCCGAAAATATGGGAATAATTCTGCTCTCCGTCAAAGATCAGTCCCTCCACATAGGGAGAAAAGCCCTCGTTACCGATATATCCCAGCCTGCCGACGGATTTTTTCAGCGGCAGTGCGTTTCTGTTCAGGCTCTCTACCTCCTGAAAGTATGAAACAAGCTCCTTAGCTGTTTCGCTGGACACGTCCACGCCGCATTTTACAAGCTGAGAAATATTTTTGCTGTTGTATAGTATCTCCTTTGAGACGACCTTTTCCTGCCACTCGTTTCTGGTGCGGTAGGCTATGTTAAGCTTTTCTTCTCCCGTGTCGATATTTTGAAGTACCTCAAAAGGGATTATCGGGTGGTGGCAGATCACGTGATAGCTTCCGAAGCTGTCAACGGTGTAAACTCCGCCGTCGTCAACATTGTACTTGCCCGCCTCGAGCTGCATATACGGTCCTGTAAAGGTGGTGGGATTGTTGATGATAACGCCGCAGCCTCTCTGCATTTCTTTCATTTTAACGTAGTTTTTATACAGCCCCTTAAAGGCTTTTACGCCGACCTCCGCCGCCTGTCGGGACATCTGCTCTATTTTCAGATTGTGCATAAAGGGATCGTCCTTGTATGCGTATATTTCCTCGTAGGGCTTTTCGGTGGTCAGAAAGTCGTCCTGAGTGTACACGGTCACTGTTTCTGCTTGGACAGTTTCTAATTTTGTTTCCGGCAATGTTTCACCTCCCTGTCAAAACGGAGTTCCTTCGTCCGTCAGTATTTCTTCAAAGCCGCAGTTAAGCGGATCTTTTCCGCCCAGATCGTCAGGCAGCATTCCCTGCGGTGCAGAGTGTGCCTGTGACGGCATTTCAGGAGTGTAATTCTGAATTTCTTCCATAATGTGCTCCTTATAGGTAAGTACAAGTCTGTTACTTCGCCTGGAAATCAAGAGGCTGAACGTATGACAAATGACTATCTTGACGGCAGGCAAGGTGTTAGCCGACCGATCTGACAGTATATGAAGCTGTACAGTTACTGAAAACCCAGCTCTAATTTTTAATACGGCTATCTTGATTTTTCAAAGTGAATGTGCTAAAATTAGAATAATAAAACTTGTGAGGAGTGCGTATTTATGCTCAGTAAAATTCTTTCAAAAGAAGAGTGCGCAAAGTGCAGATTGTGCTGCAGCTTTGACAGCTATGACCTTTGGGAAACTCCTGTAATCACTACAAAGCTTGCAAGTCAGATCTTGCAGGAGTATCTGCCTCAGCAGGAATTTGTACGGCGCGACGGACATTTTCTCCTGAAAATGGATAAAGAACCCGATGCCGATTTGTACTACTGTTCGCTTCTTGACCATAATACGGGATGTATATTGGGTTCGGAAAAGCCGTTCGACTGTAGGATATGGCCGTACAGAGTAATGTCCTTGGGTATAATCAGAGTCATAACCCTTTCGCCTGTCTGTCCCGTGGTGCAGACAAAACCTCTTAAAGAGATACAGGACTTGGCTAAGGAGCTTGCTCCTGCTATTTTTGAATATGCGGACGAAAATCCGGCTGCGGTCAAGCCTTATATCGACGGTTATCCGATAATGGTAGTTGAGAAACCTGAACGTGAGGATAATTCGATCTAGTTTTAGTACAAGAGAAATAGCTGTATACAATAGTTAGATTTATAATTGGAAATATTTAAAGCAATAGCGCTTGTCGTCTGCCTACCTAACGTTATATGTATGCGCTTTTCCGATCTGCATTTTTCCTATATTGCAGATCTCGTCAGTTCCTGACATACATAACGTCTTAATTCTTCTCCGCTGACGGCAATACCAAGTTCCTTTGCGGTATCCGCCCATGTTGGCAGACGTTTTTCGGGATCGCTGAAATATCGGTGACTGATTATCTGTCTGATAAAATCGCAGGAAATTTCATCACGTTTTATTTCAAGTTCACGTATTCTCAGGTCAGTCTCTCCGAGCATTAATATCAAATCTCTCAGTTCTGCTCTTTTAATATTCAGAGCAGGGCTGTTTTTTGTTTCTTTTTCAGCTCTCAGTATGAACGCCATAAGCTCGATGATCTGATGCTTCAAACGGTTCTTTTTCATACGCAAACCTTTCCAGCGTGCAAAATTAGCCGTAATATGCGACGCATGCTTTCCCTGAACGATCGGTTTGCTTTTGCGGTTGTAAGTCTGGCCGCTGTCGTTGGAGAGAGGTATCTTCATAATTTCGATCAGATATTTTTCCACGGTAAGCGAAGTCATAAGGTCTTTGGTTTTCATAGTAAGATTTCCTCCTGATAAAATTTATTTTGTTTTCGGTAAAGATATGTACCGTAATATTACTGTGCATTTTCCGTAAGCGCTTTACAATTACAGAAAAATGTATTATAATATGCTTATAAGATCAGAAACTACAGAATTCTGTATTCTATGCTTTGATTATACCACCGGCAAAAGAATTTGTCAAGCACAAATGTTCGATTTTGTGAAAACCAACAGACTGTGAGGAGTAATTATGTCAAAAATGTATCAAAGAATACAGCGTCTATGTAAGGATAAAGGCGTATCTGTTTCTCAGTTATGCAGAGAGCTGAACATCACAAGAAGTTGCTTATCCGAATTAAGTAAAGGGCGGACTGAAACTTTGTCCGCTGTAAATACGGGAAAAATCGCACGGTATTTTGGCGTGTCCTCTTCATATCTTACTGACGGAAAGCAGGACACATCAGATGACCTTAAGTTTGCCATATTTAATTGTACCGACGGCATTACAGACGAAATGCTTGAGGAGGTAAAACGTTTTGCGGAAATGGTACGCCTCAGAAAGGAAAGCAAGCGCAGATGAACGACGCCACACTTTCTGAGCGTCAACCTCTCACATACGATACATTGAGTAAATTACTACCGGCAAGTTAAAAAAAACTTTTGAAAGTATGATTGTGCAATTTGTATGCAAACTCTTAAAAATACCTATTTTCAGTATCAAATATCACAAACAGAAAAAAATCTGAAATTTTTTGAAAAAAGGGGTTGACAAAACGAAGCCGATAGTGTATAATAGATAATGTTCTGAGGGATACAAAGTCCTTAAAACAAAATGGGAGCATAGCTCAGCTGGGAGAGCATCTGCCTTACAAGCAGAGGGTCATAG
>CAYNPW010000113.1:0-5433 GCA_964399215.1 uncultured Ruminococcus sp.
CTTATCTCTCCTCCGCCTCATCACGATATTTATTCCATTGAGGACTTGGCTCAGCTCATTTACGACTTGAAGAACGCTAACAAGGACGCAAGAATTTCCGTAAAGCTTGTTTCTGAGTGCGGCGTAGGTACGGTAGCGGCAGGCGTTGCCAAAGCGGGAGCAGGCTGTATCCTTATTTCCGGCTATGACGGCGGCACCGGCGCGGCTCCGAGAAACTCAATTTATAATGCGGGACTTCCTTGGGAGCTGGGTCTTGCCGAGGCTCACCAGACATTGATCCAGAACAACCTCAGAAATAAAGTCATCATCGAAACAGACGGAAAGCTTATGACGGGCAGAGACGTAGCTATTGCGGCTATTCTAGGCGCGGAGGAATTCGGCTTTGCCACAGCTCCGCTGATTACTCTCGGCTGCGCTATGATGAGAGTGTGCAATCTGGACACTTGTCCTTTCGGCGTGGCAACTCAGAACCCCGAACTGAGAAAGAAATTTGCAGGCAAGCCCGAATATGTAATGAACTTTATGATATTCATCGCATCCGAACTCAGAGAATATATGTCCGTACTGGGCGTAAGGACAGTTGACGAGCTGGTAGGCAGAATTGATCTTATCAAGCCAAAGAGCGGTATCACAGGCACAGCCGCAGAGGTCGATCTGTCAAATATACTCAGCGCGGATTTCGCGTCGGAAAAAGTCGAGTACGCAAACAAGAGCCTGTACGATTTCAAGCTTAACGAAACTCTCGACGAAAAGGTTCTGCTGAAAGAGTTCTCAAAGGCTCTGGACAAAAAGCAGAAAAAGACAGTAAGCGTAAACGTAAAGAACACAGACCGTTCGTTCGGTACTATGTTTGGCTCGGAGATCACCAAAAAGTACTACAATACTCTTGATGACGACACATTCAAGGTAGTTTGTCACGGTTCGGGCGGACAAAGCTTCGGCGCATTCATTCCAAAGGGTCTTACACTGGAGCTTGAGGGCGATTCCAACGACTATTTCGGCAAGGGACTTTCAGGAGGCAAGCTTGCGGTTTATCCTCCTGCACAGTCAACCTTTGATCCAAGCGAAAATATTATCATAGGAAACGTAGCTCTTTACGGAGCAACAAGCGGTCAGGCGTTCATCAACGGCGTGGCAGGAGAAAGATTCTGCGTAAGAAACTCAGGCGCAGTCACAGTAGTCGAGGGCGTAGGAGATCACGGCTGCGAATATATGACAGGCGGACGTGTAGTCGTAATCGGAAAGACGGGCAAAAATTTTGCCGCAGGTATGTCGGGCGGCGTAGCTTACGTTCTTGACGAGGACAGAGACCTTTACACAAAGCTCAACAAGGAAATGGTACTGTTCTCAGAAGTCAAGGAGAAGTACGACGTTATCGAATTAAAGGAACTTATCGAGGAGCATTATGCTGCTACAAGGTCTCCTAAGGCAAAGCTTATTCTGGATAATTTCGACGAGTATCTGCCAAAGTTCAAGAGAATTATTCCTCACGATTATAAGAAGATAACTGCTGCTATTGTTTCAATGGAGGAAAAGGGTCTTTCCAGCGAGCAGGCTCAGATCGAGGCATTCTATCAGATTGTCAACGGCAAGTAAGGAGGGGATAGCAATGGGAAAACCAACAGGATTTATGGAATATGCAAGAGAGGACGCAGAGGCGTACTCAGTTGAAGAACGTATAAAGAATTTTGACGAATTTCACACTCCGCTTTCTAAAGAAGATCAGCAGAAACAGGGCGCGAGATGTATGGAATGCGGCGTACCTTTCTGTCAGTCCGGTATGCAGGTAGGCGGTATGATCACAGGCTGTCCGCTCAACAACCTTATTCCGGAGTGGAACGATCTGATCTACAAGGGATGCTGGGAACAGGCTTATAACAGACTTAGAATGACAAACAACTTCCCCGAGTTCACCTCGAGGGTATGTCCCGCGCTTTGTGAAAAAGCTTGTACCTGCGGAGCAAACGGCGATGCTGTTACGGTCAAAGCAAACGAGTACGGCATAGTTGAAAACGCCTATGAGCAGGGCATTGCCTGCGCTAAGCCTCCTAAGGTAAGAACAGGAAAGAAGATAGCAGTGATCGGATCAGGTCCTGCGGGACTTGCCGCCGCTGACCAGTTAAATCAGAGAGGTCACATCGTAACGGTATTCGAGCGTTCTGACAGAGTTGGCGGACTGCTTATGTACGGCATTCCAAATATGAAGCTTGAAAAGGACGTTATCGACAGGCGCATTGAAATTATGGAGCAGGAGGGCGTTGAGTTCCGCACAGAGGTCAACGTCGGCAAGGACGTAAAGGCAAGTAAGCTGTTAAATGAATACGACAGAGTAATTCTTGCCTGCGGAGCTTCAAATCCGAGAGACATCAAGGCTAAGGGCAGAGATGCAAAAGGAATTTATTTTGCAGTAGATTTTCTGAGATCCACCACAAAGTCTCTGCTTGACACAGATCTGAAAGAGGGCACTTTCATTTCCGCAAAGGGTAAAAACGTTATGGTCATCGGAGGCGGAGACACCGGCAATGACTGTGTGGGAACGAGTATCCGTCATGGCGCCAAAAGCGTACTTCAGCTTGAAATGATGCCAAAGCTCCCCGATACAAGAGCGGATAACAATCCTTGGCCTGAATGGCCCAGAGTCTGCAAAACAGACTACGGTCAGGAGGAGGCAATCGGGGTATTCGGTTCAGATCCGAGAGTTTATCAGACAACAGTCAAGGAATTTGTTTCAGACGAGCAGGGAAACCTAAAGAGTGCAGTACTTGTTAAGCTTAAGCCCGAAAAGGACAGCAAGACGGGCAGACTTATTATGAAAGAGATAAAAAACTCAGAATACAGTGTGGACGTTGAGCTTGTACTTATTGCGGCAGGTTTCTTAGGCTCCGAAAGCTATGTCACAAAGGCATTCGGCGTCGAGGTAGACGGCAGAACCAACGTTGCAACAGAGTCAGGAAGTCACAAAACCAATGTAGAAAATGTATTTGCGGCAGGCGATATGCACATCGGACAGTCCTTGGTAGTAAGAGCTATCAGAGAAGGCAGAGATGTGGCGCGAGAAGTTGACGAAAGCCTTATGGGTTACACAAATCTGTAAACTTCAGATATATCTTATATTACGGCAATAAAAGGTACAGTCCTATTCTCTGGGTCTGTACCTTTTTATTTGTTGATAAACAAACCTAAAAAACATTCTATACCGAAGGCTCATAGTCTGTAACAGGACGATGTCCGCATAATATCATAAAAAAGCGTATCGAAAAAATTCCGATACGCTTTAATTTTCATGTAATTGCCGCCTTGCCGTCGCATAGCCGATAAACCCGCAAATAATTGCAGGGCGGGTAAGACAGCCTGTAAGCTTCACGCTCCCTTCGTCCGTTGGCTGCGCGGTAAAATACGGCGCAGGCGGGAGGTCTGCAATCCCCTTACAGAGACCGAATCCCTTTTTGAAAGTGTTGGATTTATAATAACTATGCTTGATCGCACAAGGCAGTAATCTTTTTTCTGTTATCAGTATACCACATATCGCGGCAAATATCAATGGTAATTTTAACGAATTATTGTACAAAATATTGTACATTTTACAACTTGACAGGATTTACAGAACCTTTGTCAGTTCTATTACAAAATCAACGCAGATGACAAAATCACAAAGCAAAAACGAGTGCATAAAATTCGGATTTTTTCGTCCGAAAAACGTACACAGCAGTACACCCGCTAAAGCTACTCCCGCCTGAATAACGTTAAAATATGATATACCCGACGAATAGCCTGTCAGTCTCATTATAATTGTTGCCACAATAAAACCGGCAGTAAGCACCGCAGTTACTGTCAGCGGCTTACCGGCTTTCATTGAAGAATTCCGTCCTCATTATCCTCGTCGTCAAAATCAAACATTTCTTCAATTCTCTCCATAAAAAGACCGCCTATTTTTTCATAAAGCTCATCGTCCTCAATAGACGCAAGTATTTCCTCGCCCGTCTGCTCGTCAAGCTCCGACTTTAAAATAACTACCTCGCCGGAGTCCTCCAGCATCGCCTGAGCGTCGTCCTCCTCAAAATACGGGGTCAGCGCATAATATCTTTCGCCCTCATAGTCCATAACATCCAGCAGTTCAAAGGTCTGCTTATTGCCCTCTTCGTCCTCAAGCTCGTAAAAATCAGGTGTGTATTCATTATCCATATATACCCTCCGTAAGTATCAAATTATCTTCGTATGCCGTACGGCGGTCAAGGTTATGCAATTTATGCTAACTGACCGCCGCAACATTTATATTATACTACAACTCCTCTCATAAGTCAAGACAGTTTTTGTAAAAGTAATATTAAATATAAAATATACAAAAAAGTTGAAAAAAACTATTGACAAACAACAAAAAATGTGGTATATTAATATCAAGGAAAAGGAAAGCAGATAAAGATCCGGAAGATGGCCGGCAGTCAGCCGAATGGTGACGGGCTTATCGATCAGGATAATAAAGCTGATTTTTCCGATAATCAGAACTTAGGCGGGGCGAGTAAATGCTTTGCAGATTATCCCACATTGAGCGATGCAGCAGGCAGAGTAAACTTCCGCAGGGTTTAATAAGATTAAAAAGGAGCGAGTCCCATGGACGTATCAGAGAGCCTTACGAGTATTCAGGGCTCGGCAATTTCTTAAAAACAGGGATCAAGACGCAGACGTAAGAACTGACAGATCCATACTATAAAAGCTATTGAAGAAGAAATTGCAGAGCTCACAGGACAGGATTTAACAATAAGCTTATGCAATTTGAATACTCGGACATTACAATTGAATATTTTCGGATTTTAATATAAGGGAGCGATTTTTATGATTGGTTTCCGCAGGTATCCGAATAAATTTTAGCAGGGAGTGTTTCCAATGGCACTGTTTCACTTTTCAGAAAAGTAAAATGAAAGAGTGAGTCCGATGTAAATTTTAAAACTTGATATTTAGCATTCGATATATGTTTCAATATTTCAAGGAGTGGTGCAGTATGAAAATGCACGTTAAGCTTTTGAATATCTGATGTTTAGGAGTGAGTCCAAAGAAGAATTTTGCTTAGCCTCTGAGCTTATTTGAGGCATTTTGACGAATGCATTAAATGCAAATTACTGAAAGGAAATAAGACCAATGAGAAGTTAAGCTTTTTACGGTTATTCTATATTGAAAGGCGTGAGTCCAAAATATATTTCAGCGCTTTTGCTATTAAGATTTTTTAAAAAGGGTGTTTTACCAATGGCTAAATAAACTGCTTTCGGTACTATAAATAAACGAAAGGGTAAGTCCAATGGCTTAAATTAAATATAATTTATATTAACATACGGAGCAGACTGTTAGGTCTGCTCTCGGTCTGTCGAAAAAGTCCAGTTCAAAAGAGCTGGGCTTTTTCACATAAATATGATATAATATAAAAAACGAGATAAATGGGAG
>CAYNPW010000114.1:0-5428 GCA_964399215.1 uncultured Ruminococcus sp.
CTTTTCGCTATGCTCTTTTTTAGAGATTGGGTTGGGGGTTTGTTTCAAACTTTTAACCTCCGTATTCTATTTCTTCAAATGTTTTATCATTCAATCCCCAACCGAGACATTCCAAGGCATTGTACCGGTCATCATTCATAGCCTCCGCAAGACTGCTCGGTTCTATTGTAAAATCCGATTTTTTCTTTTTTATGATAAGCTTTACCTTAATAAGCGTACCGACGGAATTTTTCAGTTTATATAACATTTGATCATAATCACCGTTATCATACATTCTCATATATTTAGTCCTTATACTATATGTAATATAGCAATACTTCAACTCGCCCATGATCTCACCGTAAGCCTCAATGCTAATGAAACCTGCTTCATAATCTTCCGCGTTTTCTACAAACCTAAAGGGCAGAAATATCTCTTTATATTCTGGTTTTGAAAACAGCATTATCATCAACTCCATTCGTAAATCATTATATCATATTTTAATTACAATTTCAAGCAAATTTTTATCTGTACAAAAACTCCTTATAAAACAATATCAGCCATAAAAACAGAGCCTAAGCGAACGCTGTTCCACTTAGGTTCTGCTATGTTTTCTCAGAAAGATGAAGATGCGGACACATCTACATTTTACACTTTTACTTTAGATTTTCTATATTTCCTGACTGAATTCTGCTTATATTCCGTCGGATTTTTTCGTCTGACCAGTTCCACCATTTTAAATTCAGTAAAGCCTCAATGGTTTCATCTGAAAATCTCTTTCGTATTGGTTTTGCAGGTATTCCTCCGACAATCGTATACGGAGGAACATCTTTTGTGACAACTGCACAAGTACCGATTATTGCACCGTCTCCGACTGTTACGCCAGCCATTATGACTGCTTCGTAGCCAATCCATACATCATTGCCGATAACAATATCTCCCTTATTGTCCCAAGAATTTTCAACTTTGCTTTTTTCCAGATCCCACTCCTCATAAAACAGCGGAAAAGGATATGTTGATAAAGACGACAAAGTATGATTCGCACTATTGAAAAGGAACTTAACGCCGCACGCAATAGAGCAAAATTTTCCGATAATCAGCTTTTCATGATTGATCGGATAGTGATACAACACATTATTCCTTTCAAATTGCGTAGGATCATTCACAAAGTCATTATACATCGTATAATCGCCAACAATAATATCTGAACTTTTAATTACATTCTTTAAGTAAACAGTCTGCTTATCGCCCGTGCGGGGATAAACCTTTTTTTCCGAAATAGTCAATTTAAAACCTCCTGTTTTTATTTTTTACGGACTATTTCGGCAGATACAATACAGCGTTTCACCGGATAAATCTCCTCTCAAATTTGATCTTGTTATCAGGTTAATTATATCATCAAAACTATTATAAGTCAATACAAAAAAGCCGCTTTCAATACGAACGTACCAAAAGCGACCTTTATTTAACTTCATACTATCAAACAGGGTGAACCTTATTCTCAGCGTTGGAATTCTTTCCGTCAACGCCGTACTTCTTGTTACGTCTGCTCTCAAAGAACTTAGGCGCAACCTTTGGGAACATTGCATAGGTGAGAACATCTTCCTCCTGCTCCGTCCACTCGGCAGCTTCTTTCTTCATAGTCTCAAACTCAGGCTCTAACAAGTCAGCGGGACGGCAGGTTATAGGCTCCTCTGCACCTAGAATTTTCTTCTGGAACTCGGGATCAATTTCTACAGGCGTCTTTCCGTATTCGCCCTTGACAATACCCTTGAACTCCTTGGTAACGGTCTTGTATCTCTCGCCCATAATAACGTTGAACACAGCCTGCGTTCCTACGATCTGCGAGGTCGGGGTAACCAGCGGAGGATAACCCGAATCCTTACGCACTCTCGGAACTTCCTTGAGTACCTCCTCAAGCTGATCTGCCTTTCCTGCCTGCTTAAGCTGTGAAAGCAGATTTGAAAGCATTCCGCCCGGAACCTGATACAGCAGAGCATTTGTGTTCGTTGCAAGCATTGAGGGGTCAAGAAGTCCCTCGTCAATGTACTTCTTTCTTAAAGGCATAAAGTAGTCTCTTAGCTCGTTAAGCTTAACAAGGTCAAGACCCGTATCGTATTCCGTACCTTGGAACGTAGCCACGATAGACTCCGTAGGAGCGTGAGAAGTACCCAGCGCAAGAGGAGAAAGTGCAGTATCTACGCCGTCAACTCCGGCTTCAACTGCCTTTAAAATACACATACAAGCAAGTCCGGATGTGTAATGAGTATGCAGATGAACAGGGATCTTGACCGCAGACTTAATGTCCTTGACAAGAGTTTCAGCCTCATAAGGAGTGAGCAGAGCTGCCATATCTTTGATACAGATCGAGTCCGCGCCCGCAGCTTCAATCTGTTTAGCATAATTCATATAATACTCGTGGGTGAACACCTCGCCCAATGTATAGGAGATAGCAACCTGCGCATGACCCTTTTCCTTATTTGCTGCCTTTATGGCAGTTTCAAGGTTTCTGATATCGTTGAGAGCGTCAAAAATTCTGATAATATCAATACCGTTTGCAATGGATTTCTGTACAAAATATTCAACCAGATCGTCAGCATAATGACGGTAACCCAGCATATTCTGTCCCCTGAAAAGCATTTGAAGCTTCGTGTTTGGCATTTCTCTTTTCAGAATACGGAGTCTCTCCCAAGGATCCTCGTTAAGAAATCTTATACAGGAGTCAAAAGTCGCTCCGCCCCAGCACTCAGCGGAATAGAAACCGATTTTATCAATAGTGGAAAGAATTGGCTTCATATCGTCCATTGACATTCTTGTTGCCAGCAGAGACTGATGTGCGTCACGGAGGACTGTCTCGGTTATTTTAAGCTTTGCCATTTATTTTCAATCCTTTCAAAGTCAAATGTAAGATAATCAGCCAATAACAGCAATAACTGCGCCCGTCTCAACCTGTGAACCCTTTGCAGCATTAATGCTAAGCACCTTTCCTGCTGTTGGAGCGTTGACGTCGTTTTCCATTTTCATAGCCTCAAGCACGCATATAGCCTGACCGGAAGCAACCGTATCTCCTACAGCAACCTTGATATCAAGGATCGTTCCCGGCATAGGAGCAGTAACCTTAGTTCCCTCTGCCACAGGAGCAGGTGCAGCCGCCGGTGCGGGAGCCGCAGCAGGTACAGGAGCAGCCGCAACAGCAGGAGCGTCACCGCCGATCTCTTCTACCGCAACATCATAAGCCTTACCGTTTACAGTAATGTTATATCTTTTCATAATAATACCACCAATCTGTTATAATATATATTATAGCTGAATATTGCTATGCTTTTTAGGCAGTCTTGAAATCCTTTTGCCCGCCATGATCTCAATGGAGTTTATAAGAGTACTTCTTATCTCAGCAGGTTCTATGATACCGTCAATAAGACCCGATACAGCGGCGCTGACTGCGCTTGCCTTAGTCTTAGCGTACTTCTCAGCAAGAGCGTTTCTTGCTGAAGTAAGATCGCTTGCGCCCTTTAGTTCATCATGCTGTAAAAATTCAACGGCTGTAACGGGATCAAGCGGTGATATGACCGCATCCGGCGTAGCATAAGAAATATCGGAGTTTGCGCCCTTTCCTGCAAGAGCCATATATGCGGGGCCGTAAGCCTTGCCTGTAACAACTGAAAGCTTGATCGTAGTAGCCTCCGCATAAGCGTGAGCAAGCTTTGACATGCTCTTGACCGCTCCCTGCATTTCGGCAGTATCGTTTGTCTCAAATCCCTCTGTGTCCACAAAAGTGATTACAGGGACTGCAAAGCTGTCACAAATTCTCACAAATCTCGCAAGCTTAGAGCAGTCGTCAGCGGAAAGCTTGTCTGCCGACTTGTTTGTAGCTGCGATTCCTACCGTTGCTCCGCCAAGAGATGCAAGAGCAGTGTAAGCGGATTTTCCGTATTCTGCGCTGAGTTCCAATACGCTGTCAGCGTCACATACAGCCCTGGAAATGCTGTCGGCGTCTCCGGCAGGAACGCCTGTCGGTTCTTCAAATTCATACATAGGAACAGGCGAAAGGTTATTCTGAGGAAGTTTCAGAAGAATTTCTCTTGCCTTTTCAACAGCCGCCTTGTCGTCCTCACATACGGCGCAGACCGTACCGTTAGCCGCAGCGTTTCCGGCAAGATCCTTTATATCCGAGTTGGGGGTAACATAAAGCTGAGCGTCCTTTGTCATGACAGTAAAGTCGGCGGACTGAGCCAATATAGCCGAACAGCCGGCACAAACGCCCGCCACAACAGCTATCTGAGGTACGACGCCTGACAGATTTGAAGTCCACATCAGCAGTTCTCCATAAGCTTTAAGAGCCTTTGCGCCGTCGCTTACATCCGCTCCGAAGCTGTCATAGACAGCCACAACAGGAACTCCGGTCTTGGCGGCAAGGTCATAAACCTTTGCAATTTTATTAGCCTGCGCTTCGGTAAGCGCTCCGTTTCTTACATCGATGTTCTGAGAAAAAGCATATACGGGATTTCCCTCTGCATAGCCGAAAGCCGTAATTACTCCCGACAGATTTCCGCCGTCCTGCACATATGCGTCAAGCTCGGTGAACTTTCCGTCGTCAAACAGATATGTCAGTCTAGTTCTTGCCGCGCTTACAGCCTCCGCCGCCGATTTAAGCTCTGCAAGAGTTGAAATTGTATCAGACATACAGTTTCCTCCATTCAAAAATATTTTCCTGATAAAATGCTGAGACATAGTACTGTGATTTTATCATAATTTCACATATATATTATACTATTTTTCTTCGGATTTGACAAGAGCAAATTTCGTCTTTTTATGAGATTGTACATTTAGCATTATTTTCGTTGGATTTTCGCTGGACTATTCAGCAATTATCACAAATCCCCGCAAAGCTTTCTCTGCGGGGATCTAACGTATTTACTTAGATATAGCCGTTCTTATCGCTCTCAATTCGTCGGGCTTCAATTCTCTGTAATCTCCGGGCTGGAGCATACCCAGCTTAAGCGGACCAATGGACGTGCGTTTAAGTCTTGCGACCTCAAGTCCCACAGCCTCGCACATTTTTCTTATCTGTCTGTTTCTTCCCTCGTGTATAGTCATTTGCAGAACAACTCTGCCCGGCTGCTTTTCGAGAACGTTAACTATACATTCGGCAGTCTTTCTGCCGTCGATCTCCACGCCGGAGGACAACTGAACCAGTTGTTCATCATTTATGTCCGGGCGAACTGTCACACGGTAGGTTTTTGAAACGTGATGAGACGGGTGCATAATATCATTGGCGAAATTACCGTCATTGGTCAGCAACAGCAGTCCTTCTGAATCCTTGTCAAGCCGTCCTACAGGGTAAACTCTCTCGGGGAAGCCCGTCAGCAGATCTGTAACATTCTTTCTTCCAAGCTCGTCGTTCATTGTCGTAACATATCCTCTGGGCTTGTGAAGCATAAGGTAGTAA
>CAYNPW010000115.1:0-5027 GCA_964399215.1 uncultured Ruminococcus sp.
TGCCAAGAACAGCATCACTTCACTTTGATGACTACTCATTTGAGGGAGAAGTCGATGACTATTCCAAATGGGTATCAGAGGGTGCAGATGTTCATGTATGGGACTTATCTCCGTTAAAAGCAGATATCGAAAGGATTATCCGCAGCGGCGAATATGACTATCTACTGTTGGACTATCCATTTGCATACCAGCATAAAATGATTAAGGACTATTTGGATTGCTGCATATTTATTGATACACCATTAGATATAGCAATGGCTCGAAGAGTTCTTAGAGATATGAAAGAGGCTACGGCAGATGAAATTCGTAATGAAATGGATACATATTTGAAATATACAAGAGTTGCTTATGTTCAAATGTCAGAAGATTCAACATCTGATTATGATTATGTGATTGACGGTGCAAAGAAACTTGAGGACATTGTCAATGAAGCTATGGAGATTGTTTTAAGATGCTAAATTTTGATTTATGCGAGTAATCGAATATTAACAATAAGCCCCGAAGCAGTTTTCAATAATTACTTCGGGGCTTAAGCTTCTTTATGAGTATCAAACTAAACAGGCAGCTTTTTATTTTTCTTCATAAACATTATCATAGGAAAAAGTGCTGCCGGGACTCAGACAGAGAGAAACAATATATTTTCCCTCCAGCAGAGAAAGCTGTTCAAAGTTATACGGAACATTTGCGCATATAACTCCGTCCTTACGGCAAAACTCCGCCCTGCGCATTACGGAAATCCCGTTTCCGTCAGCCTTGGCATATGCCTCTTTAAGGGTCCACAGGGAAGTAAAGACAACATCCCTTTCTTCACCTTCAGCCCTGCACAAAAGCTCTGCTTCAGCCGAAGAACATACTCTTGACGCCACAGTTTTACTGTATCTCCTGACAGGCTCACAGTCAACGCCGCATGGCTTATCCGACAGCAAGCATACTGCCAGACCTCTGCAGTGAGAAATACTGAAATGCACGCCGTTTTCAGGCGAAAAATACGGTTTTCCCTGCTCGGTGCGCTTGATATCAGCCTCGGACACACAAATGCCGTAAGATTTCATCACAGCCCTTTTCAGCAAATAAATACCGCAGTCATGCTGAACAGAACGTCTGTTCAGTCTGTCGTCCATAGTTTTATAAAAAAGCATAGATTACCAAAAAAGCGGATACTCATGGCATCCGCTTTTATCCCTCTCCGAATTAACTATCAAAAAACAGCCTTTGAAAGAACTATTGCCTTGCCTGCATTGCCCTGCATCTTGATATCGCCCTCTGTAATAGCATTTTCAATGAGCGTTTTATTTGCAAGGACAGCTGCAAATACATCTGCGTCCGCATCGATCTCAATGTCTGCTCCGCGGTAATCAAAAGGTTCAACAACTGCAATTCCGTTTGCAACAAGCACATAAAGCGTACCCTCTACAGAGCCGAAAAGCTTTACCTGCGCTGCGACACGTGCATCAACCGGAGCCTTTGCCTTTGACGCCTTTGCCTTGAAATCCTCAACAATTTTTTCATATGTAAGTGTGACAGGGGTAGAGAAAGAATCTGCTTCAACAGCATTTTCAGCGGTTTTCTTTGCGGATCTTGCCATAGTTTATTCCTCCTAAAAATATAAATGCGCTCAGTAATTCATAATAAGTTTATACGTTTATTATAGTATCATTGTGCAAATTTGTCAATAGTTATTATAATTTTTCGGCGTTTATAACAACTACGCCAATTTTTTATTAGATTTTTATTAGATTTTACACAACAAAAGAGCAGCCGTTTCCGACTGCTCCTGTTATTTTATGAACAAATAATAATTATTCCTTTACGCCGCCAAGCGCAACGCCTTCAACGATAAATCTTGAGAAGATGAAATACACAACAACTACGGGGATAATTGAAAGCATGATAGCTGCATACTTTGCGCCGTAGTCAGCAAGCTTATCATTTGAAATGATAGTATTTACCATCATAGGAAGGGTAAGCTGATTCTTCTCTCTTGAAATAAGGATCATAGAGGGCATATAGTAATTGTTCCAGTTGGCAACGAATGCGAAGATAGCCTGAACGGCAATTGCGGGCTTCATCATGGGAATACCGATGGTGAAGAACGTCCTAAACTCGTTGCATCCGTCGATTCTTGCCGCCTCCACGATTTCCAGAGGGAAATTCGATTTCATGGACTGCCGCATGAAGAATACAACGGCAGGCGCGGCAATTGCGGGAACTATAAGAGGAAGATAGCTGTCGGTAAGTCCCAGCTTTGACATAAACTGATAGAAACCAACAGATGTTACCTGAACGGGTATCATCATTACCGCAAGAATGATGGTATAAGCAACATTCTTGAATTTGAAATCGTAAACCACAAGTCCGTAAGCCGTCATACATGAAAACAGAACCGTAAGAATGGTAGTCGAGAAAGCGATAATTCCGCTGTTTCTGTAGCCGATAAACGCATCATACTGAACTTTATTCGTTGCGGACCAGTCCATAAGGGTTCCGATATTTGCAAAAAGGTGCAGCTTAGGAATAAGCGAAACGCCGTTTCCTGTAATATCAACACTTTCTCTTGTAGCGTTCACTATAAGAACGTAGATAGGGAGCAGGCTGATTATTGCAAGAAGAATCATTACAATAGTTACGATCGTTGTTCTTATCTTGATCGCCTGCGTATTGCTTTTAGTTCCTGCCATATCACTCATAGGATCACAGACCTCCTAACTTAGACTTAAGCGCCTTGGACTTCTTGCGTTCCTTAACGGTATTGTCCTTATCCCTGTTTACAGCAAAGCATATCGAGCCAAGCAGTGCAGTTATAACAAACAGAACGACCGATGCCGCAGCGGAATAACCGTAGTTTGGTTTCAAGCTGTGGAAATGGTTATAAATAAATACGGCAATAGTTTCAGTATACTTATTCTGTGTTGTACCGATATTATACAGATAAGGCATATCGAACATCTGAAGACCGCCGATCATAGAAGTAACCATTGTGTACAGCATGATAGGTTTGAGAAGAGGAATAGTAATGAGGAAGAACTGCTGGGTCGAAGAGGCACCGTCAATATTTGCAGCCTCAAAAAGCGAGGGATTGATGCCCATAATGCCCGACATAAGCATAATTGTGGTATTGCCGAACCACATCCATGTCTGGATTATCATGATCATAACACGCGATTGCGTCTTTCCGGACACAAAGTTGATAGGATCGTCAATTGCACCCCAGTTAAGAAGCATTTTATTGATTGCGCCGAACTGTGAATCCGAAAACAACATTACAAAGAGCGCCGCAACAGACGCTGCCGTAATGATATTCGGCATATACATGACGATTTTGTAAAAGCCCTTACCTTTTATTTTCAAGTAAGCATCTGTGAACCAGGCTGCAAGCAAAAGAGAAATAATGATCTGAGGAATAAAATTTCCGAACCAAAGAATAAAGGTATTGCCCATTACTCTGAGGAAATCATTCTTTACTGCAGTTGCCTGACGGGTAGAGGTATAAATAACGTTTCCGCTGTCGTCGGTTTTCTGACCCTGACCTGCAAGAATCGCTCTGAAATTATCTATTCCAACCGATTCCGTTACTACAGAACCGTTGCTCTGAGTGCTGAGATAAAACGTATTTAACAAAGGATAAACCTGAAAAAACGCATAAACTATAAAGAAAGGCAGAATAAAAATATAACCGTACTTGGCATAGCTTATAGAGCGAATTTTCCCGTTTGAGCCTGTAGCCATAAAAATTCTCCCCTCAAAATAAAAAATAAAGCACATTTTACATTTATGGGGCAGACAAATTGCCTGCCCCATTCATGCAAAAGCTATTTAAGCAGTCTGATTATACGTTCTGAATTATTCAAAATCGGAGTAATCAAGCTCAGGGAGAGAACCTGCTACGTTATCAACAAATCCGTCGATAGTCTGATCTACGGAAGCATATTCACCCTGGCAGTACTGAGTTACAGCATCGTTGAATGCCTGCTTGATTGTAGAATCATACTCTGTGATACCGCCTGCCATGTCGATCTGAGAAGCTACAACGTTAAGAACCTCGAACTGGTTCTGTCCGCCGAGAACGCCCTCGCCGGCATATGTACCGTCAGAAAGGATACCCTCCATTGCCTTCTTGTTGGAAACATACTCACCCTTGGACTCTGCGTATGCGCGTGCAGTTTCAGCGTCTGTTGTGAAGAATGTGATGAATTCCTTAGCAAGCTCGGGGTTGTTGCATCTTGTTGCAACAGTAGCCCATGTGCCGCCCCAGTAGAAAGGCTGAGGTCCTACAACTACCTTCCACTTGCCGTATGTTGCGCCGCCTTCGCCGCCTGCTGCCTGAGTAAGGATAGAATCACCGAAGCCCCATGTGGATACGAAGTAACCCATTGTGCTGTCTGTCTGTCCTGCAGCGTACCAGTCTGTAGTCCACTGATCAAGATCTTTTACAACATAACCGTTGTCATACATTGTCTTAGCAATTTCCATATACTCCTTGCAGCTGTCGTCAACAGTTACCTTACCGTCAACAACCCAAGGTGATGTTCTCGCGGAGGAGAATACCTGCCACATACCACCGAGAGTGGTAGTCAGAGCGGTCTGTCCTCCGGATGCTTCGCTTACTTTCTTAGCTGTGTCAAGGAACTTATCCCAGTCGGAAATAAGAGCCTGCATCTCATCGGGAGATGTAACGCCGAGGTATGTCTCAGCAAGGTCGGTTCTGTAGCAGAATCCGCCTGCGGCAGCCTGCCACGAAAGACCCTTCTGCTCACCTGTTGTTGTGGACTTGCCGATCTCAACGGTGTAGTCTGCACAGTTAGCATAATCGGACTCGGAAATGCCGATACCCGAGAGAGCCATAGTACCCTTGTCAGCACTGTCATCGTTTATGTACTTGAGCGCCCAGTCAGCCTCAACGAACATAATGTCAGCATCATTGTTTGCATCGCTTAAGTAATTGTCATAGTTTTCAGCAGCCTCACCGCCCTGACAGCCGAAGTTCTGAATATTGAACTCGTCTGCAGTATGACCTGTTTCAGCACAGA
>CAYNPW010000116.1:0-4899 GCA_964399215.1 uncultured Ruminococcus sp.
TACAAGACGTCTCGTAGACGTTTCACAGGACGTTATCATTCGTCAGGAGGACTGCGGCACTACCGTAGGTATCGAGATATTCGACATCAAGAACGGCAACGAAATGATCGAACCGCTGTCCGAAAGACTTGTGGGCAGGTTCCTTGTTGAGGATCTCAAGGATTCCAAGACAGGCGAGATGATATGCTCAAGAAACAAGCTTATCGGCGATCACGACGCCGCAAAGATAGTTGCTGCGCTTGAGGCTGAGGGCAGAGAATCCATTCAGATACGTTCGGTACTTCAGTGCCGTGCTAAAAACGGCGTTTGCGCTAAGTGCTACGGCGCTAACCTCGCAAACGGCAATGTTGTTCAGGTCGGCGAGGCTGTCGGCGTAATTTCCGCTCAGTCTATCGGTGAGCCCGGTACGCAGCTTACAATGAGAACGTTCCATACGGGAGGTATAGCTTCCGCAGAGGACATTACACAGGGTCTCCCGAGAGTTGAGGAGCTTTTTGAAAGCAGACGTCCTAAGGGTGCGGCAATTATCACACGCATTAACGGCGTAGTGAGAATTGAGGAAGTCAAGAAAACAAAGCAGATCACAGTTACAAGTATGGATACCGAAAATCCCGAGCAGGAATCTTATGCTATACCTTACGGCTATAAGATCAAGGTTCGCGAGGGTCAGGAGGTATCGGCAGGTGAGCCGCTCACAGAGGGTTCGATAAATCCTTCGGATATTCTTGCAGTTAACGGCGCAAAGGCTGTCCAGAACTATATCATTACCGAGGTTCAGAAGGTTTATCGCCTGCAAGGTGTTGACATCAACGATAAGCATATCGAAGTTATTGTTCGTCAGATGATGAGAAAGGTCAAGATAGAGGATTCGGGTTCAAGCTATCTGCTTCCGGGTGCGCTGGTTGACAAGAATGAGATCGCAAGACTTAACGAAGAAATTCAGGCTCAGATCGACGAGGGAGACGTTAACGCAAGACTTATTACAACGGTTCCTATTCTTCAGGGTATTACAAAGGCGTCAAGCTACTCTGATTCGTTCCTGTCGGCGGCTTCGTTCCAGGAGACTACAAAGGCTCTTACTGACGCGGCTATCAGAGGAAAGACAGATAAACTCCAGGGCCTTAAGGAGAACGTTATTATCGGTAAGCTCATTCCTGCCGGTACAGGTATGGACGTTTACAACAATGTTCAGATCGTCAAGAATGAGAGCGCGGCGGCTCACAGCTCGTCGGAGACTTACATTTAATAATAACTTCAAATCAGTCCGCAGTAAAATGCGGGCTGATATTGCTTGTAATGAAAACAGTAAGACTGTCTTACTTATACGATATTGTCTAAAAGTTCAAGGAGGTATTAGTATGGACTATGTAACATTAAATAACTGCATAAAAATGCCTATGCTCGGATACGGCGTGTATCAGGTGACTAAGGATGAATGCGAACGATGCATTATTGACGCACTCAAGGTCGGCTATCGTCTGATAGATACAGCGCAGAGCTATTTCAACGAGGAAGAAGTCGGAAACGCTATTGCCAAATCGGGAGTTCCGAGAGAGGAAATTTTCCTTACTACTAAGGTATGGGTGGAGCATTACGGATATGAAGAGACAAAGAAGTCGGTTTACGATTCGCTGAAAAGGCTTAAGACTGAATATATTGATCTTATGCTTCTGCATCAGCCGTTTTCTGACTATTACGGAGCATGGAGAGCTCTTGAAGATCTGTACAAGGAGGGTGTTTTAAGGTCAATTGGTGTGTCCAATTTTTATCCTGACAGACTAGTTGATATTGCGAACTTTTCAGAGATCGTTCCTATGGTAAATCAAGTCGAAACTCACGTGCTCAATCAGCAGACGGAAGCTAAAAGGTGGATGGACAAATATAATGTACAGATAGAAGCGTGGGCTCCGTTCGGAGAGGGCAGAGGAGGTCTGTTTGAAAATCCTGTACTTGTAAAAATTGGCGAAAGGTACGGGAAAACTTCTGCACAGGTAATGCTTCGTTGGAATATTCAGCGAGGAGTAATTGTTCTGCCTAAATCAACTCATATCGAGCGTATGGAACAAAATATGAACGTTTTTGATTTTAATCTGACAGATGAGGATATGGCAGAGATAGCGGAGCTTGATACTCAGACAAGCTCGTTCTTCTCACACTACGATCCCGCAATGGTAGAGTGGTTTGCAAAAATGGTAGAGGAGCGTAAACAGCAGCATGACAGTTCAAAGGAAAAGAAAAACTGGTAACCAAATATCCATGGCAGGGCTTGGGATTTCCTAAGTGCACGGTCTGTCGTTCGGACTTCGGCAGACTATCAGTCCGCAGTAAAATGCGGGCTGATTTTTTATCAAAATTTTTTTCAGCTATGCAACCTTAGAGCAGTTTTCTGCGTTTTATATAGTGAAGGGACGTGAAAGCTTTGGAGAGAGCAAAAGAAATGCAGTACAGACAGCTTGTGGAGGAATTTTCCGATACCGTGACCAGACTGTGTATTGTACATACGGGAAATTACGCTGACGCTGAGGACTGCTATCAGAATGTTTTCTTCAAGCTGTTCAAGTCTCTGGAAAAAGGAGATATCCCTAACCCAAAGGCGTGGATAATTAAGGTAACTCTCAACGAATGCCGAAGTGTTTTGCGGTACCGTCTGAGGAAAAACACAGTTGACCTTAACAAAATCACAGCCGTGGCTGAGGACAGTCGTGAACACGAAATGCTTGATTTGGTGTTCAGACTTCCGCCTAAATGCAGAGATGTAATTTATCTTTACTATTATGAAAACTTAACTGTTAAGGAAATTTCAAAAGCAACAAAAATCAATGTTAACACCGTGAAATCACATTTGAAACGCGGGCGAGAACAATTAAGAAAAGTTTTGATATGAAAGGAGGAGTTTTATAATGAAACAAAAGCTCAACGTTTTTAATCGTTTTAAAACGCCGCCAAAATGGAAGGAGGACGCCATGAATATTATGAATTTTAAAGAAAAAGTATTCTATAAGAAAAGATATGTTGCAATTATTTCAGCAGCCTTTGCAGTTGTATTTGTTACTGTAGGCAGTATTTTATTATTAAACAGTTTATCACAAAATGTTCAGAGAGATGAAAAACTCAAAGAAACTTCTAAGGCAAATACAGATAAAGAAATTTCTTCATGGGATTCAAGCAATGAAAAATCATCTAATGAAACATTAAACGGCATTGTTGATGAAAGTATAAAATCGGACAACAATAAAGATAGTTTAACGGATAATGAAAATAGCGAAGCGGCTATAAGCGGAATTGGAAAAATAATCTCTATTACTGAAACGGAGATGACGTTGTCGGCGGACGATGTATACGCATGGGATTACAAAGAAAGCAGAGTTGTGTTCGGAATAAGCAATGCAGAGGTATATGACAGTAATAACAATAAAATAACCAAGAATGACCTTAAGGTCGGAGATGTTGTACTTGCAGCATATATAGGTGATGTTTCAAACGTATGGAAAATACAGATATTGAGAGCTGAAAATTCTAACAGCACATATAATAACACAGAAGTAGCTATAAGCGGAATTGGAAAAATAACCTCTATTATTGAAACAGAGATGACATTGTCGGCGGACGATGTATACGCATGGGATTACAAAGAAAGCAGCGTTGTGTTCGGAATAAGCAATGCAGAGGTATATGACAGTAACAATAATAAAATAACCAAGAATGACCTTAAGGTCGGAGATGTTGTGCTTGCGGCATATATAGATGATGTTTCAAACGTATGGAAAATACAGATATTGAGAGCTGAAAATTCCAACAGCACGTATAATAACACAGAAGTAGCTATAAGCGGAATTGGAAAAATAACCTCTGTTACTGAAACGGAGATGGCATTGTCAGCGGACGATGTTTATGCATGGGATTACAAAGAAAGCAGAGTTGTGTTCGGAATAAGCAATGCAGAGGTATATGACAGTAACAACAATAAAATAACCAAAAATGACCTTAAGGTAGGAGATGTTGTGCTTGTAGCATATACAGATGATGTTTCAAATGTATGGAGAATATCAGTACTGGAAAATTTGACGCCTAGCGTATGGGCTTTCAGGGAATCATATCAAACCGGTTCAGGCTCTAAAATATACAACCGTTATTGTTCACAATTATTAAATATGATCAGTAATTTGTCAGAGAATGATATTATAAACAACAGCGAAATTACTGATAATTTTTCGGGAGAGTTTACAGTACATCTTGAAAACGAGGACGGTAATGGTAATGTTGTATCAACGTTCATTGTTTTTAATTATATAAACGATAACTATTATGTAATGCTTAACCGAAAAGGAGATTGTGTGTTCTATAAGGTAACCGAAAGCAGATACAACGATATGCTTACAACTGCACGTGCTATTTATCAGTAATAATTAATTATTCGGCAGCAGAGAAGTGTTTACTTCTCTGCTCAGTCTGTCGCCAAACCCCTAATCCGTTGTTGAATCAGGGATTAAAATTTAGTTATAATCGACAATCAGCCAAAAATGTGATCAAATCTCGGAAAAATCAGCAAAACAAAGCGGTTTTCTCTCCTATCCCACTTGTGTATTGCAAACTTTTTCAAATTCATGGCAGCAAATTTAAGCCTGACCCATTTGCTGACCTGGGAAAGACCTCTGTAATATGTAAATCTCATCGAATGTTTCTCCTTTGCGTCGGCGAACACTCGCTCGATCGTTTCTTTTCGCTTGTCATACAGTTCGCGTATCCCGTAGGTGTGTCTGTGATCCTCGACCTTTTCAAGATAATCAGACCAGATATGCTTCGTAACAAGCTTTTCGTTTTTTGAGTTTTCCGTACAGATATTTTTAGATTTGCAGTTCTGACATATGTATCCCTTGCTCTTGAATTCCCTGTAACCGT
>CAYNPW010000117.1:0-4815 GCA_964399215.1 uncultured Ruminococcus sp.
TTGTCCTTTAATATGTCAGTATTTTTATATACTTATTGATTTTGTTGTGCTAATATATGATTATATTATAGCACATTACAACTAAAATTGCAAGGAGGTTAAATTATGCAAATCAAAAGATGTTTGTCGGGCGTTATTGCCGTTATTCTTGCGGCAGGCGTAAGTTCCTGCGGAAAGAGTGAAAAGGATTCGGATAACAGCTCCTTTACCGAAAACGTTAAGGTGTCCGAAACCGATGAAATTCAAGCTATTCCCGACGACGCAGAAAAGGAGCTTGAATGGTTCTCATATTTTGATCTGAACCCTACCAGATCTCAGCCCGAAAAAAGCACTAATCTGGCTCTTTTTGAACAAAAAGGCGGTACGATCAAATACACACAGACCACATCGCTCAAAAGATACGACGACCTTGCGGCGCATCTTATGTCAAATGATCCGCCCGATATGTTCTGGTACGAGACAAGTATGACGTTCCCCGCAAACTGTATTAAAGGTATGTTCCAGCCGATAGACGGCATAGTTGACTTTGACAGCTCTTTATGGAACGATGTTAAGGAAACCTCGGAACAGTACACGCTTAATGGAGAACACTATGTTGCGCCTATAAGCTTCGGAGCGCTGTCGATAATGACGTATGACAAAGATGTTTTTGATGCCAACGGTCTTGAAGATCCGTATGAGCTTTATCAGAACGGCGAATGGGACTGGGATTCATGGTATAGTCTTATGCAGGCATACTGCGACGGTGCGCAGGACGATGAAGAACGTTTTGGAGTAAACGGTTGGTTCGCTCCGTTTTTCTTCCAGTCAACAGGTAAGACGCTGATCGCCTATGATTCTGAGACAAACGAATATGTAAGCAATATATACGATCCTGACTTGGAGCGTGCGGCAAGTCTGCTTTACGACGTTCAGAAGAACGGATATTATTACTCAGGTTGGATAGGTTCAGCTCAGGAGGCTTTCAATAAAAATATCCTGTTTTATGCCATGGGCACATGGGCTGTAACTCCTAAAGAGGGAGATAACTGGGCTATCGTTCCGATGCCTAAGGATCCGAACAGCGACGAGCTTTATACCACTCTCAGCGTGAGCGCATATATGTGGGTCAAAGGCTCTGATAAGAACGACGCTATGAAATGCTGGCTTGAATGTTCTAAGCTTGCCGAAAGCAGCGAGGAATACAAGGAGACCGCTAAGGAGAAATTCAAGGTAAATCAGCCGTATTGGACAGAGGAAATGTACCAAACAGCCTTTGTCGATGTAATTTCATCAGATTATATCCGCTTATTTGATCCCGGATACGGTATTTCAACAATTTTATCCGATGATAATGCGGCTATGAACGACACTAAGGAAGCGGTTATTCCTTATATGTATTCGTCGGTAATGAAAACAGATGAGGACGGAACACAGTACACTTGGTCAGCATTGCGCGAGCAATATAAGGGAACTATTGATTCCGAGCTTGCTCAGTTTAATGAAGAATATCATAAGTTTATCGGCGAATGATAATATTTTAAGGCAGTATTCGGTCAATACCGTGTACTGCCTTGTTTTATGAAATATTCAAATCTTGATTATTTATAGCTTTCCTTAATTGAGATTCTTGAAATCAGAAGTTGTGCGCACATTCCTGTAAACGCGCCGGCCGCACATCCCGAAACCAGAAGAAACGGCAAATATGAAATAATCGCAGTAGTTTTCATTACAGCTGCGGCGACGGAGATCTGACCTATGTTGTGCAGGACTGCGCCAAGTACGCTGCATAGCCATATATGTTGTTCATCTATAACTTTACACAGAAGTAGCATTCCAAGCAGGCACAGAGTTCCGCCTCCCAGACTATAAAACAATGCAAGCATATTCCCTCCGAATACAGAGCCGAGTATAATCCGTGTATAGAGTATCAACGCAGTTTCCTTTGCAGTACAGTGATAGACCGCATACACAGTCACAATGTTCGCAAGTCCAATCTTAATTCCTGGGATTGGCGCAAGATTCGGAATGCGAAGTTCCACTATGAATATTATTAAAGCGATAGTTGTAAGAAGTCCCAGTTGTGTTATTTTCTTAGCGTTCATAATTCACCTCGCAGCGGCGTCAGTGTCCTTATCGGCAAATTCTATTGCCAGCTTATTGGGCAGACATACGATAGGTATGTCCTCAAGCCAGCCCGTATTTAGGCAGGTATGATCGGGGCAGTCCGCTTCAAGCATACCGATCCTGCCGTCCTTTATTTCAATTACATTTTCTTTGCCGTCGTATTGTACCGTAATTCGTCGGTCTTTCTCCTTATTCAGATCAAGCGTTTAAAGCGTTTTTCCGTCCTGCGTAATAGTAACAATGTCACCCTGCGGCTTATTCAGAATAACTATGCACCGGATAACCGCCGTCACAAAAATTACAGCTGCAGCCGCTATCCACAGTTTTGTGTTTTTCATCTGTAAATCACGCTCACTTTTGGTCCTGCAAAATTACTGCTCAGTTCAAAATCATCCTCTATTCCTTCAGTGATGTAAATTTCCCCGTCAGATGTGACGATTATCATTTCAAAATCATCGCTGCTTTTCCATAGCTCTGCCGCCTTATCAAGTCCCATTACAAAAAGCGCAGTTGAAAGAGCGTCGCAGGTCCTGCCCTCCGATCCGATAACTGAAACGGAGGCGATACCGTTATCGGCAGGCTTGCCTGTTTTAGGGTCAAGGATATGACAGTATGTCACACCGTCCTCAACAAAATACCGCTCGTAGCCGCCTGAGGTAACTACCGCACATTCTCCGATATTAAGAACTGCGAAATTTCCCTCTCCGAACGGACTTCGTATCCCGATTTTCCATTTACCGCCGTCAGGCTTGTTTCCCACGGTCTGAATGTTACCGCCGAGGTCGATCAAAGCGGATCTGACCCCATTTAACTTTAGTTCCTCTGAGATCAGATCTCCTGCGCAGCCTTTTCCGACTGCTCCCAGATCTATTTGCATTTCGGTAGGTATATGCACGCTTTGATTGTCAAGACTTATTTTTTCTACGCCTGTATTTTCAAGCAGGTCGGCAATTTCATTATCGCTGGGTATACGATATTCGTCTGTTGTAAATCCCCATGCTGTCAGCACAGGATAGAGAGAAATATCTAATGCACCGTTTGTACGCTTGTGCATATTCTGCGAAAATTCAAGCAGTTCCGCAGTTTCGGGACTTATCTCGACAGTCTGTCCGCCGCTGTGATTTATAGCATAAACCTCGCTGTTTTCATCTGTGACAGACCACAGCTTTTCAAGGGAGTTTATTTTATTCTCGGCGGCTTGCAGGGCTTTGTCGGTATCCTCGCCGTATGCGGACACGGTGATGTAGGTGTCCATTGCGAAAATTGACTTGGTGTTTTTCGGTTCATCTGCATTACTACTTTCAACGGATTTTCCGCAGGAGGACTGTATTATGAGAACTGTAATAAGAAAAATATATATTATTAAATAAGCGTAAAATCCTGCTTTTAAATTCACGTCCATATCTTTCATCTGCCGCATACTGATTTTATAATCCAAGTCCTGATATCCAGTCGATGACCTCGCTCTGAGCGCCTTCTACATCGGTGTAGTAAATAGCCAGTCCGTCGAGTATGTTTGCATTTGGCTCATAGTTTCTGATGTTGTCTATTGAATCGGAAAATCCGCTGCCTCCCGAGGTCACAAACGGAATAATTGTCTTGCCTGAGAAATCATATTCCTCAAAAAAGCTGTCCATAGGCGCAGGCAATCCGTACCACCAGTTTGGAAAACCTATAAATACCGTATCGTATTTGTCAAGATCATCAATGTGGCTTGCCAAACTTGGACGTTCGTCGTTTTCAATTTCCTGCTGAGCGACATTCAATGTTTCATCATAGCTTTCGGGATAATAGTATTCTGTAAGAATTGAAAACATATCGCCGCCTGTTGCCTGACGTATATAGTCAGCAATTACGCCTGTGTTTCCGCTCACATATCCATTGACCGTTTTAACGCTTGCCCCCGCGTCGGCGTCAACATTGCCCGACAAACCGTTATTTTCTCCAAGTGAAAAATAGGCTATCAGTATTTTGGAACTTTTATTTTCTTCCTGTTCAGTTTCGGAATTATTTTGAGCGTTCTGCTCCGATATGCTTTCGGAAATTTCTTCAACTGAATTTTCAGATGTGCTGTCTGAAATATCCTCTGAGCCGCTTTCACTTACACTATCAACGGAACTGACAATATCCGTTCTTTTTACTCTGCTGTTTGACACTGCGCCCTTATCGTCTGAAGAATTTCCGCAGGCTGTCATACCGATAGCCGTGATTGCAATAACTGCCGCTAAAATTTTTTTCATAAAATCAAATCCTTTCATATGCTTTATTTGTATTCAAATACTATATCAACGCTTGAATCAAGCGTATCAAATACTGATAGATCAGAGGTTACTTTTCCAACAGGAATTACCTTCATTGTCAGATCGGGATTATCGGTTTGAGAATAGAAGATCGCCATAGTGTTGTTTTCCGCACAATAGGTTATATCTCCGTCGTTAAAGTAAAGCTGACCGCCGTCTGTATTCTGCGGAGTTCCGTCAATTCCCCCATAGTATTCTCTGCCGCCAAAACCGTACATTGCGTATTGCTTTCCGATATGCTTTATTTAGCATCGTAATTTTCTGCTAAATTATCTCGATCTGCCAAGGCTTTTCGTGCGGAGCTGCTGCAAGAACCGAAAGATATCATAGCTGCCGATATAAGCAAAACAATATATTTTTTCATTTATAACCATACCTTTCTGCGAAAGGCACCAACAAGGAATAAAAC
>CAYNPW010000118.1:0-4634 GCA_964399215.1 uncultured Ruminococcus sp.
TTTTCGTAAACTGCGCCTGCCTGAACGGTAGGATATACATAATCAGTAACAAATTCTTCCGTAAGATCCTCGATATAAAGCTTTGACGCACCAGTCTTTATAGCCTTTTCCTCAAGACCGTCAAGCTCAGTGCCTTGTCCTACGTCTCCCGAAACTGCGATTACCTCACAGTTGTTGTAGTTTTCCTTAAGCCACGGAATAATGATAGAAGTATCAAGTCCGCCGGAATAAGCAAGTACAACCTTTTTGATTTCTTTTGCCATAATTATTCCTCCAAAAGTAAATTTATTGGACAATAGATTATTGTCCGCGCATAAAGGTTAGTTAATACATCAGATGTTTATATTATACACCATTATGCGGCATTGTCAAGTGCTTTTGCATAAAAATTTTATAATTATACGAATTTTATCAACAATTAATGCATATTACGAAAGAATATACAAAATATTATACATTCTTAACCTTGCGGAATGTTTTTTATTATTGTGCCTCTCTCACAAATGCATAAATGCAAAAGACGCATTCCAATATACAGTAATATTATATCACATATATGGAAAAAAAGCAATTACAAAACGGTTGCATTTTTTAATTTTTTGAAGTATAATTATAAATAGATAACAGAACCTGTCATTACAAGGAATGTGTACGGATATTAAAGCATATTTTTATGAAAGGTTCTCAGAAAGGCGGTTTTTATATGAATGACACAATGAAAAAGCTTGGGTTTACAGAGGTTTCTACCGAAATGCTTAATACGTTGGATTTTAATCCGTATCAAAAGATCGGTAAAGACTGGTTTCTGGTAACAGCGGGCAATGAGGCAGGCTGGAACACGATGACGGCTTCATGGGGATTTGCAGGCGTAATGTGGGGAAAGAATACCTTTACCACAGTTATCCGACCTCAGAGATATACAAAGGAGTTTATTGATAAGGAAGAATATTTTACAATCTCATTCTTTGGTGAGGATATGAAAAAGGCGCTGAGCTACTGTGGTTCTCACAGCGGCAGGGACTGCGACAAGGCAAAAGAGACCGCTCTTGCTCCGGTATTTATTAAGAACGACAGCGGGCATCGCTTTGATGTTACTTCCTTTGAGCAGGCGAAGCTTGTACTGGTTTGCAAAAAAGCGTATGTTCAGGAAATGAATCCGGAGTGCTTTACAGACAGCGGAAACGATGAGAAGTGGTATTCCGCAAAGGATTATCACATTCAATATATCGGTGAGATCGTTCAGGCGTACATCAAAAAGAATTAATATTCATATTTTATGGAGCAGGCGTGCAGTCTGCTCCTTATTTATGTTGCTTTGCAGTAATTTTGTGCAATTTGCCTATGACAAAAATGTTAAAAAAGTGGTATAATTAATATATAAGAACAGATCGGGGCAATGCTGTACGATATCCGTATGGTATTGCCTTGATAGTAATGTCTGAAAGGCGGGGATTTTATGTTTGAAACAGGCAGTGTGGTATCCTACGGAATGGCAGGAGTGTGCAGGATTGACGGTGAAATGCAGCAGCGGGTCAAGGGCGAGATGAAGAATTATCTTGTGCTTAAACCTGTGTATAAGACAAATTCTACTGTTTATGTGCCAAAGGACAATGAAAAGCTCATGTCTAAAATAAAACCTGTACTCACCGACGGCGAGGCTGAGGAGATCATTTCGGAAATGTCCGACGAAAGCATAAAATGGATATCTTCTGATAATGAGAGAACCCAGATTTTTAAGGAGATACTTGCCGGCGGCGATATGAAAAGGGTAGCAAAAATGGTGAGGTCGCTGTATCTGCACAGACAGTCCCAGTATGAAAAGGGCAGAAAGCTTCATGCGGCAGACGAACATTTTTTCAAAGACGCCGAAAGCTTACTTTTTGACGGACTTGCTCACGCCTTGGGCATCAAGCCCGAGGAGGTCTGCGGTTATATAAACGAAAAACTGGCAGGGTAAATTTTTTGCATAACTTTTCTTTACGGCTATTGACAAATAACGTTAGCTGTGATATACTGTATTTTAAATTAAATCAATTTAAATGCTGTGACGGGAACAAGTAGCTTTTATTGAACGTTAAAGAGAGCTTTCGGACGGTGGGAGAAAGTACGGTAAGTAAAATGCGAATACATCTCCGAGCGGATTTTGCGAAATAACTGCGTCATAGAGCAGGAGTAGTGAAATACGGGTGCGCCCGTTAAAGCGTGAAGGCTTCGCATATGCTGAGCCTGTTAAGGTCGGGGAGACCCGATAAACTGAGGTGGTACCGCGATAATTCGTCCTCTGATAAGCTTAGGCTTGTCGGAGGATTTTTTTGCAGATTTATGAAATAAAATAAATCTTGTAAATTCAAGGTTAACTTCATAAAAGACAATCAGGTTTAATGGAATGGATAAAGCAGAAACAAAATAACTCATAATTGTTTTTGTAAAATTGAATTATATGATAGGAGCAATGTTATGCAGACAGTCCCCTGTAAAACTATTTTGCAGAAAAACAAGTCCGCAGAATGGTTCGGAAACGACTACAATATGAATTTGTACCGCGGATGCTGTCACGGCTGTATTTACTGTGACAGCAGGAGCGAATGCTACCGCATTGATAATTTCGATACAGTGAGAGCAAAGGAAAACTGCATTGAAATACTCCGTGACGAGCTTAGACGAAAGGTAAGAACTGGCGTTATCGGCACCGGCGCTATGAGCGACCCGTACAATCCATTTGAAAAAACGGAACGTCTGACAGAGAAAGCCCTTATGCTTATCGACGCATATAATTTCGGAGTTACGGTGATAACAAAGTCCGACCTTATTACAAGGGATATCGACCTGTACAAGCAGATATCGGAGCATTCTCCCGTGCTTTGTAAGATGACAGTTACGGTCAGCGATGATAAGCTGTGCCGTTTGATAGAACCTAACGTCTGCGTTTCAACCGAGCGCTTTAACGCCCTTGCAAAAATGTCCGCTGCGGGTCTTAAAACGGGTATAACCTTAATGCCCGTCCTGCCTTTTATAGAGGATACAGAGGAAAACATTTTAAGTATTGTGCGAAAGGCTCACGAATGCGGAGTAAATTACATCTATCCTGCATTTGGAATGACTACCCGTCAGAATCAACGGGAGTACTACTATAGCAAGCTTGACAAGCTTTTCCCGGGGCTGTCTGATAAGTACCGTTCCCACTACGGAGACCGCTACGAATGTGTTTCTCCCAATGCACGAAAGCTGTGGAGGATATTTACAAGAGAGTGCGAACAGTACGGAATTTTGTACAATATGAGGGAGATAATAGCTGATTACAAGCGCGGCTACGGTGATATGCAGTTAAGCTTTTTTGATACATAGAAAGGACTGAAATCAATATGCAGACTATTATTATTAAATTAGACCCGACAAAGCTGGAAAATCCCGATCTGGATATACGTTATTCGGTTCCCGAACGAATTGAAGAAATTTCAGGAGGAGCAGTCTCAGATGACGGATACGATTATTTAGAGGATAATTCACTGTGCTTGTGGCTTAAAGCTGACCGTGCCGATGAAAGCTATCCTATGATCGTTGAATTATTAAAAAGCGAAAGATTTTCAGATAACGATCTATCCTTATCGGCGGAAATATACATATCGGAAAAAGAATGCGACGATATTGAGAATTGCAAAAAGGTTTTTCCTTTATAGAGATTAAAGTTTTCTTTTAATGTGAAGGGCGGTGGTATCCGTGAGATCAAAGCTTGATCTCATCGTTTATGTTTCGTTTTCAGAATAAAATTTGAAAGCGAGGTCATAAAAATGATAAGAAAGGCGGAAAATGCCGATATTGAAAGCATAGCAAGGCTCTACAGTCAGCTGCACAAAAAGCATACGGAAATATGTTCCGATTACTTTAATATGCCTGAGCTTAGTTTTTTTGAAAGCAGTGTTGCGGAAACTCTGTCAAAGGGTGAAACGTCTTTAATAGTTTATGAGCAGGACGATAAGATACAAGGCTACGCCGAGTTTTTCGTTCACGAAATTCAGGAAAATGAAACCCGAAAATTTTACAGACGCTGTTTTATCCAACAGCTTGCAGTTGATACATACTGTCAACGAAACGGCGTGGGCGGAAAGCTTGTTGAGTATATAAAAAGCTATGCAAATGAACATTCCTGTCACAGCGTAGAGCTGGGCGTGTGGTATGAAAATTACGGCGCTGTGGACTTTTACGGTGCAATGGGATTTACTCCCCGAATGTATAAAATGGAAATAAAATTGGTAAATAATTAAATTGGAGGAATATAAAATGACATTATTTGAAGAACTTCAGAGACGAGGACTTCTTGCACAGCTTACCGATGAGGAGGAGATCAAGGAGCTTATCAACGCGGGGAAGGCGACATTCTATATCGGTTTTGACCCCACTGCGGACAGTCTCCATGTCGGACATTTTATGGCGCTCTGCCTTATGAAACGTCTGCAAATGGCAGGAAACAAGCCTATCGTCCTTATCGGCGGAGGTACTGCTATGATAGGCGATCCCTCGGGCAAAACCGATATGAGAAAGATGATGACAAAGGAAACTATTGACCACAATGTCGAGTGTTTCAAAAAACAGATGTCCCATTTTATTGATTTTTCAGAGGATAAGGCTATCGTTGT
>CAYNPW010000119.1:0-4509 GCA_964399215.1 uncultured Ruminococcus sp.
TAGTATTCTCCCGGTATGTATCCCTTAGGATCAATGTCTCTCGGTACTCGCCAGCCGTTGGCGGAAATGCGCGCTATCATCGCGCTGGCGGCGTCAAACTGCCAATTACCGACGTGTACAAATCCTTTGCTTTCAAGAAGTCTTATCTGCTTTGGCGTTGTCAAGCCCTCGTTTCTGCGCTTTTCAAGCCTGTCAAGGATAAGCTTTGCCTTGCCTGCATTGTCTATTTCATCAGGGAAGATCCCCAGCTTTTCAAGTCTTGCCTTTTGCTTATCCGTGGGCGGAGCGCATTCCCAGCCGAATGCGGGAACGTATGAGGACAGATCCTCCGCCTGTATGGACATTTCGTATTGCAGAGGATCTACAAGCTTGCGCTTGCGGGTCTTCATCTTTGAAAGGGTTTTAGCCAAAGCCTCCTCACGCTGTGCTACTATGTCCTCGCTTGCCTGCTGTTCCGCCAACTCTATATCGACGGGGCAGCCTGCCTGCTCCGAAAGATTTTCTGTCATTTTTTGTGCGACTTCTTCATTGTCGCAGATAAGATGAGCTGGTCTGCAAAGCTCGTGACGTTCGGTGTGCCAGAGAAAATCAAGCAGTAAAAGCTCTGTTTTTCCCTGGCATAATCTTGTTCCGCGTCCTACCATTTGACAGTAAAGACCTCTGACTTTCGTTGGTCTCAGAATCACAACGCAGTCCACAGACGGGCAGTCCCAGCCCTCCGTCAAAAGCATTGAATTGCAAAGCACATTGAATTCGCCCTCGTTAAAGGCTTTGAGTATCTCCGCACGATCGTCGCTTTCGCCGTTGACCTCCGCCGCATTAAATCCTTTTGAAATCAGAATATCCCGAAACTTCTGCGAGGTCTTTACAAGGGGCAGAAAAACAACGGTTTTACGCTTTCTGCAATATTTCTGCATTTCCTCCGCTATGCTGTAAAGATACGGGTCTAATGCCGTATCTATGTCGCTTGCCTTGAAATCTCCCGCCTGAGTGGAAATTCCCGACAGGTCAAGCTTAAGAGGGATCGTGACCGCTTTGATCGGTGACAGATAACCCTCCTTTATCGCTTTCGGCAAGGTGTACTCATAAGCCAGACTGTCAAAAACAGAGCCGAGATTTTTCATATCTCCTCTGTCGGGAGTTGCGGTCACTCCAAGCACCTTTGCGTCAGGAAAATGATCCAGCACTCTCTGATAACTGTCGGATATTGCGTGGTGAGCCTCGTCGATTATGATAACGTCAAAATAGTCCTCTGAAAAGCCCGAGAGCCTTTTTTCTCTCATAAGGGTCTGTACCGAACCTACCACCACTCTGTACCACGAGCCGAGACAGCTCTGTTCAGCCTTTTCCACAGCACAGCCTAAGCCTGTGGACTTTTTTATCTTGTCTGCCGCCTGATCCAGCAGTTCGCCCCTATGGGCTAGGATAAGCACTCTCATTCCCCGTCTGACACATTCTTCGGTAATTTTGGCAAATACTATGGTCTTTCCGCAGCCTGTCGGAAGAACTACCAGAGTTTTATCGTTGCCCTCGTCCCACTGAGCGAATACTGCAAGCTTAGCCTCCTGCTGATAGGGTCTCAGTTCCATTAGAAAGTACCCGCTTTCCAGCCTGAGCTTGCAGGCTGACTGTAATTGTTAGGCTGTGAAACGTTCTGCATTTGCGGTGAAACTGTCGTGACCGGTTCGTCATATGCGTAGAATTTTCTGATCTTGTTTGCCTGTCCGTCGGAGCCGTCTTTTTTCTTGAATTTATCTATATACACATGACATTTTCCTTTTGAACCGGGTACAGCCGTCCAGTTCATTTTCAGCGGTTCGCCGTGCTTTTTCATACCCAGCGAGAGGAACAAGGCGGACAGCTTCCACTCAAATTTATTGCAGAGGAAAAAGTTTTCAGTGATCTCCGTTTTATCCTCTGCGCCCCATATCGTGAAAGTGACCTTTGCCATATTACAAGGCGGAACTTTTTCAGAACCTGTGTGTCTCACTCTGTCGACTTTTTCAACTGTATATTCATAATCACCCTCAGGCAAAAGAACGTAATCTCCGCCCTCGTTTACTATTTCATCTTCCCAGCCGTATTCAATAAAACCTTCCATTGAAATTCTCCTTTCTCTAATTAAAACGGTATCTGCTGATTGTCTTTGATCATTGCGTAGACCTGTCCCCATGCGCCAATGAGAACTCCGCTGATAAAATCGGGCGGATAGCTTGTAACGGGCATATCGTAGGGGAAATATCCTTTTTGCGAAACGGCAAGTCTGATGTCCGATTCGTCCACATCGTTTGCCCTCATCAAGTCCTTAAGCGACGCGGGAAGCTCCTCGGGAATGTTAGGCGTGCGTGGCGGAGTAACATCCTCAAAGTCTGACAAATTACCTATAGCTTCGGCTTTGTTTTCCTGAACGGTTTCCTTTTGAGCGGCAGAGGACTGTACATAGCTGCCTGACGTTCCCGACTTCTGAGCAGAGGTCTCGGTAAATGCAAACAGATGTGCTATTCCTGCATATTCAAAGGGCATCTCCTCGGGCAGACCGTCTCTGTTTTTGGCGTCCCAACAGGGGTGGTGAGAGGTGTACATCACACGCTTTCCGCCCTGAGCTTTGAATTTCTTACCCTCCTTATCCGAAGCAACCGCTATGGTCTTGTAATTTGCAAAAAGCACCATATCCGCCCACTCTTTCACAAGCGGAGAGATCTGCGAGCCTGTTTTCTGTCCAAGCTTTAATTCCCAGCGGTCATATGAGCCCATTTCATCAGGCTGTTCAAACTTTTTAAGCTGTGAGTGAGCCGTCAGTACAACATTGATACCGCTGTCCACCACTTCCTGCAAAAGATTAAGCAGTTTGCCGAACTCCTCACGTTCATAGACATAACCCTTGCCGTAACCGAAATCCTCTATACCCTTTTTCTGATGCTGAGCGCACACGCTGATAATGCAGAGCTGTTCGCCCCAGTCTATGGTATCTATGACAAGAGTTTTGCAGGGCTTTTCAGTCTTGACCTCTCTTATCATATTGTTAAGCATTTCCCAGCTTGTGGGCTTTGGAAAACGCCTGACGTTTAGCTTTTTGGTACTGCCCTCCGTGTCAATGAATATGGGGTCGGGGAACTGAGAGGCAAAGGTCGATTTTCCTATGCCCTCAGGTCCGTAGATAACAACTTTCTGAGCGCAGTTTACTACTCCCGATGTAATTTCAAACATTAAAACGCACCTGCTTTCCATGATCTCTGCTGAGGTTCAGTCTCGGTCTCTTTGGACATTCCGTCCTCTATGATTATACTGCATTCGTCTCCTGTGGAAACTCTTGTGGCTATCGCCTGCAAGCCCTGTTCCTCAAGCCATTTACCGAATTCATTCAGGGTATCGGTATCCATTTGTTCAAGCTTGTCCAGCAGAACAAAACCGCAGTCGGGATTTAATTTGCGGACGATAGAAGTCGCGACTACGAGCTGTTCAGCGCCGCTCATATTATCCCATTTATACCCGTTGTACAGCAATTCGCCGTTTTCTACCGTCAGTCCCTCGAGGGGCAGATCGGCTTCTTTCAGCAAGTTGGTTTTAGCCTGTCTGAGCTTTTCGATCATTTCCGTCAGCTCATCATATCGCTTACGATAACCGTCGGCTTCGATCTCGGCTTTTTCTCTGTCCAGATTTGCTCTGATCTTTTTGTTTAGCTCCTCTATTTCTGAAATGTTCTTTTCAAGCTCGGACGTATTTTCGTCTACGAGATCTTCGGCGGACTTGTATGCGACAGTCAGCTCCTCTTCTTTCTGTGCGAGCAGATCGGAATACCTGTTAAGTTCCTCTTTCAGAGAATTTACCTTTTCCGCAAGCCGGTTCCTTTCCGCAAGGACTTTATACTTGTTCTGCCTGATCTTTTCATTTTCGCCGTTGCGGGCAAGTATATCCTGCTGCTGCCTTATCAGCTCGGACGCCGACACAGGCTCGAAGGGTACGCCTGTATAGACGGGCATTTCCTTTGCGAACTTAGCCTTTTGGTCAGCTATCCTGCCGATAGCCGTTCGCTGATTGTATGTATTCTGCTCTTGATTTTCGATCTGATAAAGTCTGTCTCCGACGCCGATAATTTTCAGCAGAGTGTTTGCTTTTTCCTTGCTTGTCTGGTTCATAAACTTAGGCAGATCAAGGGCGAACTGTTCCACAAAGCTGTTTAGGAGCTGCTGACCGCCTCTGTTTCCGTTAGGATCTATGACCTTAAGGCTGCTGTTCTTGCCGGAACGCTCTACGACTATCCCGTTATCAAGCGTAACCTTAAGGTGCGGCTCAACGACCGAGCCCTCACGCATAGGGCTTGACGGTTTGAACTTGTCTCCGCCCAGCGCCCACGCGATACTGTCCAGCACAGAAGTTTTGCCCTGTCTGTTTTTTCCGCCTATCACGGTAAGACCGTTCTTTGTCGGCTCGAGCTTTACGGCTTTTATTCTTTTGACGTTCTCAAATTCGAGAGTGTTTATCTTTACTGACATTTGCTTTTGACCTCCT
>CAYNPW010000120.1:0-4507 GCA_964399215.1 uncultured Ruminococcus sp.
GTCCAAATTGCCTGCTCTTATATGTGGCTTAAATAGTGTCAACAGGCTCTAATAAAATTAAAAGTGAAAGAGGTAATTAAAAATGAGTACAATAAATGAAAGAAATCTTAAGTTTGAAACCCTTCAGCTCCATGTTGGTCAGGAAAGCCCTGATCCTGTTACAGACGCAAGAGCAGTACCTATTTATCAGACATCGTCGTTCGTTTTCCGCAACTCTCAGCATGCCGCTGACAGATTTGCCCTCAGAGACGCAGGCAATATCTATGGCAGACTTACAAATCCGACTGAGGACGTTTTCGAGCAGAGAATAGCTAAGCTCGAGGGCGGCGTAGCGGCTCTTGCCGTATCGTCAGGCGCTGCTGCGGTTACTTACGCTATACAGAATGTTGCTCTTGCAGGCGATCATATCGTTGCGGCTCAGAATATTTACGGAGGTACTTATAATCTTCTTGCTCACACTCTTGTGGACTATGATGTAACCACTACATTCGTAGACCCCGCTGACCCTCAGAATTTTGAAAATGCAATTAAGGATAACACCAAAGCTATTTTCATTGAGACTCTCGGCAACCCGAATTCGGATGTTGTTGATATAGAGGCTATTGCAAAAATTGCACATGCACATAAAATTCCTCTGCTGGTTGACAACACCTTTGCTACTCCGTATCTTGTAAGACCTATCGAATACGGCGCAGATGTGGTTGTTCATTCAGCAACAAAATTTATCGGAGGACATGGTACGACTATCGGTGGAGTTATTATAGACAGCGGTAACTTTGACTGGAAGGCAAGCGGAAAATTCCCTCAGCTCACAGAACCAAATCCAAGCTATCATGGCATAAGCTTTGCTGACGCGGCAGGTCCTGCTGCTTTTGTCACAAGAATAAGAGCGATACTGCTGAGAGACACAGGTTCGACGCTTTCTCCTTTCCATGCATTTATTTTCCTTCAGGGACTGGAGACGCTTTCCCTCAGAGTTGAAAGACATGTTGAAAACGCTCTCAAGGTAGTAAAGTATCTTAGTGAAAATCCTCTTGTTGAAAAGGTTCATCATCCGTCGGTTTCTACCGATCCTAAGCAGCAGGAGCTTTACAAGAAGTATTTCCCCAACGGCGGAGGTTCAATCTTTACCTTTGAAATCAAGGGCGACGACAAGACTGCTCAGAAGTTTATCGACAACCTTAAGCTGTTCTCACTGCTTGCCAATGTTGCGGACGTTAAGTCTCTGGTAATTCACCCTGCTTCTACAACTCATGCAGAGCTTAATGCGGAGGAGCAGATCGCTCAGGGAATTTACCCCAACACTGTCAGATTGTCGATCGGTACCGAGCATATCGACGATATCCTGTTTGATCTTGAAGAAGCGTTCAATGCCATAAAGTAAAATTCAGGTTTCAATTTCAAATTCCTTATAAAAATAAAAGCCGAAAGTCCGCATAGATATTTTGCGGACTTTCGGCTTTTTAGCATTACAAAGATATGAAAAACGCGCAGAGGTCTTTTAAATTATCAATAGCTATTGCAGCGCAGAGGTTCAGCATTTTGTTGAATACCGGAGATCATAAGCGCCGATATTGCCTAAACCCTTATTGCAGATAATGAAAAGGGGACTGCCAGATTGTACGGCAGTCCCTACGCTTTATGAAATGTAATTAATTATCCTCTGAGGTAGAAACGGTGATGTTCGGCTGTTCTTTCGACTCTGCGGCAGCCTTAGCAGCGGCCCTTTCTTTGTTTACTCTGATGAGCGTCTGCTTGATCTGCGCAAGCATATCCTTTGTGAACGGTAAATTCTGATTGAATGCATTGATAACAAATCCGTTTACATTGGGCGTATTCTCCGTAAGTCCTGCAATATCCGGGAACTTCATTTTTACGATCTGGAACGGCTTGTCGGTTTTGAGCTTTTTGATCTCCTCATCTTCGGTAAATACAGGGAAGAATGAACCTCTCTCCTTGTGATTGATGAGAATAAATTTTGCAGACTGCTTGTCCTGAAACTTAACGTGATTATCAGCGTCAGCCACAAGCTCGGTGTTCTTCTCAATAATTGCCGGCACAAGGAAGGTACATCTCAAAGCAATATTGATGATCTTATTTGTAGCCTTATTGAATGTTTCCTTATCCTCTGCAGCATTGATTTTTCTCATTTCTGCGATCGCCTCTACCAGTGCGGAATTATCAAGGGTCTGTGTGTTATTCTGTTCAGCCATAAATTTTACTCCTTTATTTTAATTTAGTGTTATTTAATTTTCCTCCAGATTTATTTCTACTATATATTTCGGACGTGCCTTTGTTTCAAGGTAGATCTTGCCTATATACTCGCCGATAACTCCTATCGCCAAGAGCTGTAAGCCGCCGATGGCCCAGACAGAGGTTATTGTGGAAGCCCAGCCTCTTACGGTATTTCCGCCTCCCCATGTTATGAGGAAATAAATAAGCATTATTATTGATACAAGGAACATTACCACGCCAAGCCATGTGATAAGCCGGATAGGCTTTACAGACAGCGAAGTTATTCCCTCTATCGCAAAAGCAAGCATTTTTTTCAGCGGATACTTTGATTCACCGGCTACTCTTTCGTTACGCTTGTATGTTACAATATCACTCTTGAAGCCCACCATAGGCACAAGACCTCTCAGAAATAGGTTGACCTCCTTAAAGGATTCCAGCGCCTCTACCGCACGTTTTGACATCATTCTGTAATCGGCGTGATTGTATGTTATCTCAACGCCCAGCTTTTCAAGAAATTTATAGTACATCTGCGCAGTATTTCTTTTAAACGCCGTGTCGGTTTCTCTGGAGGAACGTACGCCGTAAACTATGTCGCAGCCTTCCGCTCTTTTGTCAAGAAATCCGTCAATAGCATTAATATCGTCCTGCAGATCCGCGTCCATGGAAACTATAATGTCAGCATAATTCTTTGCAGTCATAAGTCCCGCCAGCAGGGCGTTCTGATGACCTTTGTTCCTTGAGAGCTTAACGCCCGTAAACATTGAGCTTAGCGTGTGGAGCTGATTGATTATCTGCCACGTTTTATCCTTTGAACCGTCGTCAACAAACATGACCTTGCTTTTAGGGTCTATGCGTCCGTCGGCTGTAAGCTCGTCTATTTTTTTCATTAAAGCCTTAGCTGTTATAGGCAGCATTTCCTCCTCGTTGTAGCAGGGAATGACTATATACATTATTTCTGCCATGATCTTATTTCCTTTCTGTGTTCAGGCTGCCCGTTACGGACAGTCTTTCATTTATTCCAAACAGCGTGCAGGCGTTTTTATTTGTTATATCTATTATCTGCTGCGCTGTTACGCCCTTGATCTCAGCCATTACCTTTGCGGTCTCACTTATCATGGAACTGTCGCACCGCTGTCCCCGATAAGGCGGAGGAGCCATATACGGACAGTCCGTTTCAAGCAAAAGTCTTTCAGAAGGCACAGCCTCGCAGGCGCGTTTCGCTTTCTTGGAGTTTTTAAATGCCAGAGCTCCTGTAAAGCCTATGTACATTCCAAGCTTTACAATCTCAGACGCTGTCTCAGCCGAGCCTGAAAAACAATGTAAAACCCCCTCGGGACGATACTCCCCGAGAATTTTCATACAATCCTCAGTAGCTTCTCTGGAGTGTATTATCACAGGAAGGGATTTTCTCAGGGCAAATTCGATCTGATTTCTGAAAACTTCAAGCTGCTTGTCCCTATTATAGCCCTCATAGTGGTAATCAAGACCTATCTCTCCCACGGCTACAAGCTTGTGAACAGAACTAGCCTTTACATAAAGCTCATCCAAGAGCTGCATATAGTTATCGGGGATTTCATCTATACATTCCGGATGAAATCCTATAGACGTATAGAAGTTATCATATCTCTGTGACATTTCAATACCGAACAAAGAGGACTTTTCATCCGTAGCCGCATGTATCATTTTATCAACAGCGTGAGCTTCTCCGGTCAGCAGTCTGTCCAACAGTTCTAACCTATCCTCGTCGAAAGCGCTGTCGTCATAATGACAGTGAGAATCAAAAATGCTGCCTATATTAAAAACTTCCTTTCAATAAAAGCGATAGTATTCATACAAAGTATTATAACACAATAAATTAAATTTGTAAAGCTTTTTTTACAGTGTCTGAAATCTAAATTTCTTAATTTTTTCAGCCTCTTACAAATATTCGGACATATGATATAGCTTAAAAGGTAAAATACTAGTGATATAATCGGTTATCCCACTTTCATGATATAAGAAACACCGCCAACTCCATATAAGAGTAGGCGGTGTGTTTTTATTCATCATTTTTCTTTAATGTAACTTTACTAAACGCTTGGAGGAGCTTCGTACAGTTCGGTATTAAATCAATAGGAAAAATTTTGACCCATTCGACAGCAATAGCAAAGAATTTCGCAGATTATTATGTACAATAATAAAAGAGAAATAAACAGTGCGATAAAAAAGTACTGTTTATTTGACGAATAATAGCACAATATCGCGTATTATGCCGTTTAGAACTATTTTATCG
>CAYNPW010000121.1:0-4506 GCA_964399215.1 uncultured Ruminococcus sp.
CACCCCCTTTCGGGGCAGCAGCCAATGTTATTATATCACGCCTTGCAAATATTGTCAAATATTGTTTGCCGCACTATCTTTTTTACTGTCGGTATCGTAAGCATGTATTTGCACGAAACTGTTATTTTGTTCGTGCAGGGGTTCCCCTGCCCCTACAGGTTTTATCTTCTCTGTCCGTTAGTACCCGCTGACTGCTTTTAAGGAAAAAGGTATGCAGGAACATGAAATTTGTTGCACCGCCAATTGATGTGCTATAGGCGAAACGAGCATAGCACACTATGCGATAACGCATAGTGTGCTATGCCCTCGTTATGCACACTAAAGGTATTTCGGCTTAAAAATCAAAGTTATGCGAAATTAAAAGTGAGAAAATTCTTCTTTCATACCGGGTTATTCAATATCAAAAATCAAAATCACCTTGCCTCAAATGTTACTATAAAATTTGAGGCAAAGTGATTACAAATTGTAAATTTATTATATCAGATCCGATTTTAGTTGTTTGAGTATTACCTTACCATTTAAAAAAGTCTGAGGAATATCAATTATCCGCTGATTTTCCGATCCCCTGAACGCAAGGCTGATATTTTTTCTTTCAAGAATAAACTTCCCGTCAACAAGAACGTCAATGTATGAAAGAAACTCGTCAGTACATTCGCATCTTGCTCTTCCTACGCCGATAAGCTCCTCAAAAGTATATCCCGTGTAGCACCAAATATCTTTTTTCGGGAATTCTTTTTTTACACGTCTTAACAGTTTGACAAGAATCCGCTGATTTTCAGGTTCCATAGGTTCGCCTCCGAGAAGTGACAAACCATTTATATAATTAGGACGAAGCATATTTATTATATTGTTTTCTGTTTCTGAGGTATATGGACTTCCATAAGAGAAATCCCACGTATCGCTGTTAAAGCATCCCTTACACCGATGAGTACACCCCGAAACAAACAGCGATACCCTTACCCCCTCTCCGTTTGCGATATCATAATTCTTTATTTCCCCATAATTCATTACAAATGAAGTACCCTTTCCTTTATTTCCTGAGTTCTGCCCTGATTCCAGAATTGAGTTCCGATATATCCGCAGGTGCGTCTTGCAACGTTCATTTTATCCTGATCGCGGTTGCCGCACTTCGGACATTCCCATACAAGCTTTCCGTCGTCCTCGACTATTTTTATTTCACCGCTGTAGCTGCACTGCTGACAGAAATCGCTTTTTGTATTAAGCTCGGCATACATAATATTGTCATAAATAAATCTCATGACCTGAAGTACCGCAGGAAGATTGTTGAGCATATTGGGAATTTCTACATAACTGATAGCTCCTCCGGGCGAGAGAGCCTGGAATTCGGATTCAATTTTCAGCTTCGTAAAAGCGTCTATAGGCTCTGTGACATGGATATGGTAGCTGTTGGTAATATAGTTTTTATCGGTCACTCCGGGAATGATACCGAAACGTTTCTGCAGACATTTAGCAAAATCATAGGTCGTCGATTCAAGAGGAGTTCCATAAAGACTGTAGTCAATATTTTCTTCGGCCTTCCACTTTGCGCAGTAATCATTCAGCTTCTGCATTATTTCAAGACCGAGTGCTTTTCCTTCATCTTCGGTAAGCTTTTTTTCGATGAGGCTGTATACGCATTCCCAAAGACCGGCATATCCCAGAGAAATAGTTGAATAGCCGTCATAAAGCAGTCTGTCTATTTCTTCGCCTTTTTTCAGCCTTGCGAGTGCTCCGTACTGCCACAAAATAGGTGCAACATCCGAAAGAGTTCCTTTAAGTCTTTCGTGTCTGCATCTTAGCGCCCTATGACACAGATCCATTCTTTCGTCAAAAATCTCCCAGAACTTGTTCATATCCTTATTTGCGCTGAGTCCAATATCAACAAGATTTATTGTTACGACTCCTTGATTAAAGCGTCCGTAATACTTGTGTTCGCCCTCTTTATAATTGCCGGCGTTGGCAAGATTGCCCTTTTTATATGATCTGTCGGGAGTAAGGAAGGAACGGCATCCCATGCAGGTATAAACATCGCCTTTAAGTTCAAGCATCTTTTTCTCGGAAATATAATCGGGAACCATTCTTTTGGCTGTACATTTTGCTGCAAGCTCGGTAAGATAATAATACTCGGTTCCTTCGTCAACATTATCATCCTCAAGAACATAGATAAGCTTTGGGAAAGCGGGAGTTACCCATACGCCGGATTCATTCTTGACGCCTTGATACCTCTGCTTGAGGGTTTCCTCGATTATCATGGCGAGATCCCTCTTTTCGCGGTCGTTTTTGGCTTCGTTAAGATACATGAAGACCGTGACAAATGGAGCTTGTCCGTTTGTGGTAAGAAGAGTGACTACCTGATACTGGATAGTCTGAACGCCTCTTGTTATTTCCTTGCGCAGACGTTCTTCAACTATCTTGGATTTTATTTTTTCAACAGTTGTAAAGCCCAGCTTTTCCATTTCAGCTTCAAGCTCTCTGCGAATTTTTTCTCTTGACGTCTGTACAAACGGTGCAAGATGCGCAAGGCTTATGCTCTGTCCGCCGTACTGGTTTGAAGCCACCTGCGCTATTATCTGAGTGGCGATATTGCAGGCAGTAGAAAAGCTGTGCGGTTTTTCGATGAGGGTTTCGCTGATCACAGTACCGTTTTGGAGCATATCCTCAAGGTTAACAAGATCACAGTTATGCATATGCTGAGCAAAATAATCGGAATCGTGAAAATGTATTATACCCTGCTCGTGTGCCTCGATAATATCCGGCGGAAGAAGGATCCTTTTTGTAAGATCCCTGCTTACCTCGCCTGCCATATAATCTCTCTGGACACTGTTTACAGTAGGATTTTTATTTGAATTTTCCTGCTTTACCTCTTCATTGCTGCATTCTATAAGAGTAAGTATCTTATTGTCGGTAGTATTTGCCTTTCTGATAAGAGAACGATTATAACGGTATCTTACATATCTCCTTGCAAGCTCGAAAGCGCCCTTTGCCATAAGCTGATTTTCAACAAGGTCCTGAATCTCCTCTACGGATACGGCACGGTTCATCTTACTGCATTTGTATTCAACGTAATCAGCAATATCGTTTATATCTTCGGCGGAAATAGCACCTTTTTCACAGGTCCTGTTTGCCTTTGATACAGCGGCTGTGATCTTTGATGTATCAAAATTTTCCTCTGTACCGTTTCTCTTAATGATTTTCATTTGAATAAACCTCCTAAAGCTGCAGGAAATGGATGTCAATAGCTTATATACTATATACACGGTTTTTAAGCCGTCTTAACTACTACATATAGTATTATACAACCTTTTGTGCATTTTTGCAAGTACAAAAATAAATATTTTTTAGGTGTGTTTATTATGCATTCCTACAGTTTTTACGAGGTGTTTTATTTTTAGTTTAAAGGTCCGACAGTCTCAGATTCGGAAACCTCTGTGAGTTGCTGAGATATATACAGATCCGCCCGTACATATCCCGTGCTGCTTTTCAGCCATTTTTCTGCAGATCCTCTCTCATAGTCGCTTATTTCCGTATTGCTGTCGGCTGCAAGAATAATGCGATCGCCGTCAGAACCTGATATAACTCCGATATGAACATTTGTAAGGTGAGGATATATCTGCTCCGCCTCCCATGCAAGGCTTGTAAAATCAATTTTTTCGCTTTCATTTTTTTTGTACTCGTCAAGCTGAATATTAAGCGCAGAGATTACGCTCTCCTTTTCCTCAAGCTTAGAGGTAAGCTCTGAAATGTTTTGTTCCTGCATAATAAGCTTTACCTTGTCTCCGTTCTTTTCTTCCGATTCTCCGAGCAGCTCGGAAAGCTGTTCTTTTGTAATTCCCTGCTGGATCTCATTCTGGGTTATCTGAAGCTTGAAATCGCTGAGTCCATATGAGGAAAGCTGATATTGCAGCATGGAGATTACTTCACCCGAAACAGGTTCTCCGACAAGCGATACCGAAATGATCTTGTTCTGTTTGTCAGTGGTAGTTTTTACTGCCTGTGTATTGGAAAACGAAAATTCATTGTTCAGATATTCCGCTATATTATTGTCGAGTACTGAATCATATACAGTATACATTCCTATATAAACGCTGGGTACAACGGCAATCGCACTGATAGTAAAAACGATGGCGTTTATCCTCTTTTGTGCAGATTTGCTGATACTTTTATGGTATGGAACTCTGAGAACAAGAGTAACAAAGGCTGTTGAAAGCGCAATAAAGAGTGTGTTGATAATAAAAAGATAAAAGGCTCCCGCAAAATAATTAAGCTGCATTGTTGCAATGCCGTAGCCTGCCGTGCAAAGAGGAGGCATAAGAGCGGTAGCAATAGCAACTCCGGGGATAACATTGCTCTGTTTTTTACGTGTATGACCGATCATTCCGGCTATTCCGCCGAAAAGAGCGATCAGAACGTCCCAGACAGTAGGACTCGTTCTTGCGATTATTTCAGAGGTAGGCTCTGAAAGCGGAGATATCATAAAATAGACAGTCGAGGTCACAAGACATATTA
>CAYNPW010000122.1:0-4486 GCA_964399215.1 uncultured Ruminococcus sp.
CTATACTCCTTGCTCCTATTATACCACCTTTTGCGGATTTGTCAACAGCTCCCCCGTAATATTGCTCCCTTGAATAATCCCTCCTGAGAATATCGTTATGCTCGTCCGTGAACACTTTCAGCTCATGCTGTGCCGCTCTGAGTTTCCTGCCGTAAGACTTTGCAGTATCGGGGTCGAATGTACCCTCTTTCAGCCGTCTCAGCTTTCGGATTTTCCGCTCCATTCTGCGCTGTTTTTCTTCAAGCTTCCGTTGTTCTCTGATCTTCTCGGCAGGTATCGTCTCGGGGATCTCCGTTACTCCGTCTATGTACTGTAAAAGCGTATGACGGCAGTTAGGGTGAAAGAGTCCGTTGTCTATGGCATATGAAAGCAGCCAGAACCACTTACCGCAGTAATTTGATCTGCCCTGATACTCGTCACGTTCCCCCTCCCAAGGAGTAAACACATCATCAATATACACCTGACCCTGCCAAGGTAAGCAGGTCTCCGAACACATTCCGTACTGAGAGGTCATTACCGTATCATAGCCCAGCTCGGCAAATCGTTTTGCCTGCCCCTGCAATGCCGCCCGTGTGGAGGTAGTCCGCAGAGCCATTCTCACATAATCGGCGATATTCACTCGCTTGCCGTCAGCATACACAATGCAGTTTATACCCTTATCCAAGAAATCATGTACGGCAAGGTCTATCGCCTGATTCAAGGTCATAGAGCCTGTGCCCATAGCAAGCTGTACCCTGTTCAAAGTCTGCCTGTAAATGTCGTCTGTCATTCGCAAGGCGGCTGTTTCCGCACGGCTTTCAAGGCTTGTTATGTCCTCTATCAGAGCATTCATTTTCTGCTCGTTTACGCCGAAGAAGTTCTGCGAGGTCACAAGATCTGTTTCGTCGGCTGTCGGAAGTCCTGCACGTATTTCCTCAAGCTGTGAGTTTACAAGTTCCTCGCCCTCCCGGAACTGCTCGGTCATGAGCTGACGTGTGCCGCTGTCGATAACAGGAGAATATTCTGCCATTATCTTAGCGTTTTCTTTTCGGAACGCTTCCATATTACGAAGCTTCTCAGCCTGCCAAGCCGACCAGTTGAAGCCCTCACGCTTCTCCCATGCTTTGTGTCTGCCGAGATTTCTTTTCAGCGAACTGATCAGCCGAAGCTCTATCTCCTCGAAGATCTTTGCAATGTCCTTGTAACTAATCAAGCTCGTCACCTACCGATGTCGGAGAGCCCTCCGCAAGACCTTTTTCCAGCATTATGCGCCTGACCTCTGCGGACTTCCACTCGTCGTCTTTGGAGCTCCCCCACAGCTCGTCCACCTGAGTTTTTACGGACATTATGCCGTAGGCGCTTGCTTTTCCCACAGTCTCTACTCTGCTGTCAAAATCGGGCGCGCCGTATTCTCCGAAAGATACCGTTATTTCTCCACAGTCTTGGGGAGACTGTCCCCGCATATTGTCGTAAGTCTTTAAGATAGCCTCGATAAGCGTCGGCAGAGCTTTTTCAAGAGCGGACGTTATAGTATTCCGCGTGTTGCCCGTAACGTCCTTTTTCTCCCGCTGTGCTTCGGCAGAGGACATCTTTCCCACGTCTATTCCCAGCGTTGCGGGAGACACAAGTCCTTGCAGACACATAAGCAAAGCGTTCGTATAACTGCTGACGAACGCCTCGTATTTTATATCGGGCTGGACTACCTCGATCTTAGGACTTTCCGAAACATTCTCGCTTAAAACCGAACCTACCGTAATAAAATTCGTGCCAAAGCTGTTCACCGACATCAAAGAGCCGTTTTCAGGGTTTCTCGGGACCATACTTTCGGGGATATATTTGCTTACGCGTCCCGCTCTGATAGCGTCCCACCACTGGGATATTACCTCGTCAAGAGCGTCAAAGCAGTCGGACTTACCGCCGTCAAATATTGATTTTCCTCTGCCCCTGTATTTCTTGGAGCTGAAAAATTTCAGCGGTACAGCCATTATGTAATCGCCGCCGAACTCCGCCAAAGACGGTATAGCCGCAAGCTCGGGAACAGTTTCAAGGGGATATTCCGCTCCGTTTTCGTCATACAGACGGCTTTCGATAAAACCCCTGCCGTAACGCTCATAAAGAACGTATCGTTTTGATCTGACTGTATAGACCGTTTTGAACACTATCGCCGTGATTATCCCCCGCGCGCTTTCGTACTCCACTTTATCACCGCTGACAAACTCCACTATGGGATAGGGCGAAAGGTCCGTATCGACTGATATTTTAAATGCTCCGTCGCAGTCCACAAGAGTATTGACTACCGACTGCCCGACAAGCTCCTCAAAGGCAATATGCTTTGATATTTCCTCCCACACGGGGGAATTGACCTTTACGTCGTCAATATCGGATTTGACGAGATATGCAAGAGTATCGGCAATTATGGCAGGAAGTCCGCTGTGTATTTTCCGTACCTGCTCATTTGCGGGAACGCTCTCCCAGAATGCCGATCTTGCTCTGTTATTACGGAACTGTCTGAAAAACTGAAACAGTTCGTCTGCGTCGCCCCGATACCATATGCGGGAACGCAGTACCTCTGTTTCAAAGGTCGAGCTTTCCATAAGCGTTATACTTTGCTCGGCGGCAGGGACTATATTCAGCCAGTTTCTTATCATTTTTTTCACCCTCTCGCCTATGTTAATTTTCAAGTTTTACACTCCCTATCTGTGATTTATATGGCAGCCATGAATACTGACACGAATTTATGCAATGATCGTGACCGTCCTCAGGCTCGTATTTGTCCTCTTTCCAAGAATAAATATTCATTTCCGAAATGTAGTTCTTGCAGGTATCAAGCACTAAAAAATCACCTGCGGCTAGCCATGCTGCCTGCAAGTGGATCCTGTCGATTATCTTAGTTTTCTTAAATGCGGGAATAAAATTGTAAATACAGCCCGTCAGCCGTTTGTACTTCATACATTCTGTTATCGTAGCCTGATCTGCGCTGTCGATATATACGTCTCTCGCAAAGCCCCACAGACTGCGGTTTGCCTCCAGAAATCTTACAAACTCGGGAGGAATATCCGACGGCGATATCGGGACTTCCAGATCTGCATTATTGTAAACTCTTTCGTCAAGGACTGCGCATTTTCTGTCCGCCGTTATGCCAATAAAAGTAAAGGCTATCGTGTCAGGCGAGGACTGAGAATAAGCCGTATCCAGAGCCGCCGAAAAGCGCACGAATTTAAAGTCCTTTGCCTGTGTGCGATTAATTATATTCTTATCCTCAAGGTTGAATACAAGCCCTGTCGCCCGACCTCTGAGACCGAGAATTTTATTCTTATACAGCTTAGTGCCTTTGGGTGCAGCGGCTTTCTTCTTCGCTATGTCCTCCGCCGTAAGGCTAAGATTATCGCGAAAAGAAAAGAACCAGTACCGCCAGTTGGGTACAGGCTCTTCTTTAAGCTCCTCCATTATCTCCTTAGGAACATCTTTAGCATATTTTTTATACGGTCGGGAACGGTTTATAAACTCCTTATACACAGGCAGGCTCGGATCGTCAGGGTTCAGCGTAGCCATAAGGTAATCGTTTCGTGTTGAGATCTCACGCACGAACTCAATATCGGCGGTATTTATTTCGTCGATATACACACAGCCGAACTGCGAGCCGAGAACGTTCTGCCACTTATCCTTGTTGTCATATCCGAGAACGTAAATTATCTTATCCTCAAACTTGATATGCGGCAGCTTGTTGTCCTTATCGCCGTTGCCGAAATACTCAGCGTTTCGATGCAGGTCAAGTATGCCGTTGTCCTGCTGAATTATATTTTTTTCTGCAACGCCTGTTGTTTTGCTTGCGATTATGTGCAGCTTCTTAGGACTTGCCGACACCATTCGCATAAACTTGACGCCCGCCCCGACGGTAGTCTTGCCGCTTGCGGTAGTACCCTCCAGAAAGTCCGCCGATACATTCTCAGTCGTATTGATGAAGTCGATATATTTCTGAGATAAAGGGAAACTACTCGTCAAGTCCCTCACCGCCTATTTGTCTGAAAACGTCCGCAAGTTTGTCGGAGGTCTTGACAGTCGTATCGACTTTAACGGTGTACTCTCCCGTCATTTTGTTAAGCGTATCGACTGATTTTATGCGGTCAGAGGGAGCGTTGTCCGCGTCCTTTGCAATGTCGGACAAGAGGGCTTGACGCTCTTTTGCGGTCATTATGCGGTCGTTTTGGGCTTGTTCGGAAAGTTGTTTTATGTACTCGGAAACCTCCACATTTCTCAACATTTCGTCGGTACGGTGCTCCGCATAGCTTTCGCTGTATCCCGCACGTCTTGCGGCTTCTGCACCGTTTCCGAGCTGTACATAGTATTCTGCGAATTTCTTTTGTCTTGATGTCATGGGATCACCGTCCTTTCTTTTGTTGAAACACAAAAGACACCCCGCAAGCGAGATGTCCCTGTGCAAATAATAAGGAAATGTCAAAAATGGTATCTCGAAAGTGGGTCTGATACGCTCAGACGGGCGGCACTT
>CAYNPW010000123.1:0-4417 GCA_964399215.1 uncultured Ruminococcus sp.
TCCAATAAATCTGGTCACCGCAGGACTAAACGGCTGACTGCGTTTCCATGCAATTACGCTGCCCACCGAAATTTCGGGATACAATGGTCTGGAAATAATTTTTTCCTTGTCCCAGAGTGCAACAGCACCCTCCACTGCGAGAGAATATCCAAGTCCTTTTGAAACCATAATCGCTCCGTTAGTAGCGAGATTGCTTGTAAAAAGCACATTCATATCCTTATAATAATCGCCGAACCAGCTTGCTATCTCGTTCTTCATGCTGTTTCTTCTCGGAAGAATTATCGGCTTGTGAGCTAAGTCCTTTGCTGTTATATATTCCTTTTCTGCCAGGGGATCATCGGGGCGCATAAGCGCAACATAGCGTTCCTTTGTGTCAAGACGAATATATTCGTAATTTTCAACGCTGACAGGCTCCAGCAATATACCGATGTCCACAAGACCCTTGTCCATTTGCTCCTTGACCAGATCGGCGGTAGCGGTATAAATATCATAAGTAACAAGCGGATATTTTTCACGGAATGATCTAATCAGTTCAGGAAGCTTCTGAACTGCAAGACATTCGCCGCAGCCGATAGTAATAGTTCCATCGATCATTTCCTCCTGCTCGGTAAGCTCGCTTTCTGTTTTGTCTACAAGCGATACGATCTCCTCAGCACGGCGTCTTAGCAGGATACCCTCGTTTGTAAGCGATATTTTTCTTGTTCCTCTCTCAAGCAGCTTTACGCCAAGCTCGTCCTCCATTTGCGCAATCTGACGGCTAAGCGTAGGCTGGGTGATGTGAAGCGCCTCTGCCGCCTTGGTTATGCTTTCTTCTCTTGTCACAGTCAGAAAATATCGTAGCACTCGTATTTCCATATCAAATCTCCTTAACCCAAATCAAAGTTTTTCTTATGTTTTGTAAGTCTGCTCGGTATTTTAATTCAGATACATTATACCATAAATTCAGATAAATGTCCAATACTTTGTTTTGATCGTCATAAATGCCTTTTAAGCATTGATGTAAATTTAAAATAAGTATTGGACTTGTCTGCATTATTAGGATATAATTAAATCAGAAAATATGGAGGAATGCTTTTATGTTCAGAAAAACAACTGTAAAATTAGTGATAGATTTTTTAATGTATGTCATCATACTTGCTCTTATGGGTTATATGATAACAGGACAAAAACTGCATGAGTGGCTTGGCGCAGGTGTTTTCATATTGTTTCTGCTGCACAATATTCTTAATTACAAGTGGTATGCGTCGCTTTTTAAAGGTAAATACACAGCAGTCAGAACAGTAAAAACAATTACCAATGCTGTAATTCTTGTTACATTCCTAATCTTGATGATCAGCGGTATCGTAATGTCACTTTACGTATTTCCGTTTGCAGCCCTAAAGAGATACACCGCTGTTGCAAGAAAACTTCATCTGTGCCTGTCACACCTGATATTTATACTTATGTCTCTGCATTTCGGTATGCATTGGTCAATGGTTATGGGAGTTTTCCGAAAAATATTTTTCAAGGGAAAGAGATCTTCTGTTCGTACCATGATCCTGAGAATTATATCCCTAGCGACAGCGGTATATGGAATTTTTAGATTTATAGAGCTGGATTTTATCTCATATATATCTATGAAAGTACAGTTTGTATTCTTTGATTTCGGTCAGTCGTCAGTGTTATTTTATTTAGACTATCTTGTCGTATCTATCCTGTTTGTCTTTATTGGTCATTACTTCACTAAATTTATTTCTTTTAAGCCTAAAAAAAGGAAAATTACAAATACATAAATCATAATGTAACGGCAGAGGTAAACCGAAACCTCTGCCGTTATTATGTTCTTTTTTATTTATATCACCCTGATCTCTTTCCACCTGCCGCACCTGTATCTCAGCACAAACATGACCGATCTTGCCAGCCAGTCAGTACACATAGCTATCCATACTCCGACAACCCCGAAGCCGCAGATATATCCCAAAAGATAAGCCAAGCCGATACGGCATATCAGCATTGAACCTATTCCTGCATACATAGTAAACTTAACGTCTCCCGCCGCTCTCAGGCTGTTATTGAGATTAAACGCTGTCGGATGCAGAAATAACGCCATGACATTATGTATGGTAATAAGAATACTGCAGTAATGCCTTGCCTCCGCAGAAAGTTCGTAAAAGCTTAAAATTACAGGAAACAGCGCACATATAACTGTACCGATAACAAGTATTGAAATATAGGAAATTTTCATCAGCTTTTTGGTATAAAACTCTGCCTGCTCATGCTTGCCTGCGCCTGCGCATTGTCCCACAACTGTGATGATCGCAGGATTTATGGCGACAACTACCAGTACAGCAAATTGCTGAATGCTGTTGGTTACTCCGTTGGCGGCTATCTGAGCTGTTCCGAAACAAGCGATTATTCCGGTTACAAGCACTTTGCCAAGAGAAAAAAGTCCGTTTTCGATACCGTTGGGAACTGCTATTTTAAGTATTGTATGTATCGCTTTTCCGTTCCATGAGAAAACATCACCTGCGCAAATATACACATTATTTCTGCGATTAAACGCAAGCATAGTCATAACAATTCCTGCCGCCGCTCTCGATATGAGCGTAGGTACGGCTACTCCTAAAACGCCTGCTTTTAATGCGAAAATACCTATTGCGTTTCCCGAAATATTGATAATGTTCATCATCAGTGAAACATACATTGTGACGTTGGTTTTTCCCATTGAACGGTAAACTGCTGCCGCTGAATTATATATTCCAAGAAAAAAGAACGAGCCTGCCGTAATAGCAAGATAGCTGTCCGCCGCCGACATGACCTCGGCTTCCGCTCCGCCGTAGAATAAATTAAGTATCGGTTTATGAAATACAAGACAAAGGACTGATATTACCGCTGAAATAATAATACTTATGGTCATAAGCTGACTTGCGGACAAATTTGCGTTCTTTCCGTCATTACAGCCAAGGTACTGCGATATTATAACCGCTCCGCCAGCCGCAATGGAGGTCAGAATGGTTATTATCATATACTCAAACATATCCACCAGCGCAACGCCCGATATAGCCGCTTCTCCTGCATAGGAAACCATAAGTGTATCCGCCATACCCACAAGCATTACAAGCGTCTGTTCTATCACCAGCGGAATTATCAGCCTATTTAAGGCATTGTTTGAAAACAAGCTAAGACCTCCAATTACGGCAGTTTATTGTATTCCTCCCGATCATCTATATGATCTTTCGTATATTGAAACGCATTCCTCATGGCTCATTGGTGTCGGGTCTGCGCCGAAAAGTCCGCCCATTGTGTCTCTTGCGTTCTTGGCAAGGGTATCAAGCTCATCTTCCGCAATTCCATAGTCGGACATTTTAAGCGCATAAACCCCACATGCTTTTTGCAGATCGACAAGTGCAGTAATAAAATCCTCTGCCTTATCTGCGTCGGTCTTGCCCAGAGCCTTTGCCATTGAGATAAAACGGTCGTCACAGCAATGCTTGTTTACAAAATGTGCATAGTATTCCTTGGAGATCATAATAAGTCCCGCGCCGTGAGGAAGTTCATGATGATATGCGCTCATAGCGTGCTCCATGGAATGCTCGCTGGTGCAGCTGCTTACGGTCATTACCATTCCCGACAGAGTATTTGCAAAGGCTACGGCTTCTCTTGCCTCAATGTCGTTTCCGTCCGCAACTGCTCTTGCAAGGTATTTGCCTATATTTTCAATGGCAGTCAGCGCAAGCATATCTCCCATAGGATTATGTGCCGCAGAGATATAGCATTCTGTGCTGTGGAAAAGCGCGTCAAAGCCCTGATATGCGGTATACTCGGGCGGAACGGTAGTCATAAGCTCGGGGTCTACTACCGAGAGAACAGGGAAAAGAAAATCATATCCGCCGAAACCTATCTTCTCGTTGGTCTCGTCGTTTGAGATAACTCCCCACTGATCTGCCTCAGAGCCTGTGCCTGCGGTGGTGGTAATACAGACCAGCGGCAGCGCCTTGTTTGCAAGAGTTTTTCCTCCGCACGTACCGCCGAACATATAGTCCCAGACGTCTCCGTCATTAGCCGCCATTGCGGCTATAGCTTTTGCGGCGTCCATTACCGAGCCTCCTCCGAGAGCAACTACGAAATCGCAGTCGTTTTCCTTAGCAAAAGCCGCGCCCTCCATAACTGTTGAGCGCAGAGGATTAGCCATTATTTTGTCGAATATTACACAGTCAGCACCTGCTGTTTTCAGTTCCGCAAGAGTTTTGTCGAGCGAACCGTTGGCGCGTGTGGATCTGCCGTTTGAGATCACTACCATTGCCTTTTTACCGGGCAGTTCCTGTAAATGAAGTTCGTTAAGCTTACCTGCTCCGAATAAAAATTTTGTGGGTACGAAAAAGTTGAACATATATATTACCTCCGTTGATATTTTTCCGTAATTACATTATACACCCAA
>CAYNPW010000124.1:0-4338 GCA_964399215.1 uncultured Ruminococcus sp.
CCTTATTTCTGCCTTTTTCTTTTCTATTATACCACTTTCAGCCGATTTGTCAACAGCCTTTTTATACTTTCCGACCCCGATATTACCCAGTCCGTCAACATAAATACGTTCTCTCTGCTGAGGTATATCCATAGCTTTTGAAAACATTGAATATTCCTGAGAAAGTCCTCTGTATCTGCACCGAGCGTTCAATATATCCTCTTCGCTTGCCCCGCCGTCCTGCAAGAGTTTTATCTCCTGTCTTTTGGCTCGCATTGCCGTTTCAAGCCGCCTTTGCCGCTGTAATGCCTCATATTTGGTGTACTTCCTGCCGTTATATTCTATGGGGATATTCTCCCTGCGGTTCATTTCGTCAAGCTCTTCTGCCGTATAGGTCGGCTGGGATATGCCCGGTATAACAGGGTAATAATCATGATAGCAGTTAGCTCCGCAAAGTCCTGTGACTGTACCTAAACCGCATATGGTTACAAGCTGTTCACGTGTGTGCCATTTGCCTTGCCACACCTGATGTGACGGACGCGCTCCGCCGTGCCATGTGACCTCGAACATATCCGTATCAAGATCCTTTGCATTATCCTCATTGACCTTTGCCGTAAGCTGAGATATTCCCGTCATGACCGCTCGTCTTGCCGCGACATCAACACGATTACTGTGACCTGTGGAATAATCCACAGTCCGTAAGCCTGAGTTTGTCATTTCCCGCACTGTCCTTTTCAGGACTGTGTTATAATCAAATCCTCCGCTTGCAATATCAAGCATTGCATTGTCCAGGGTCTTTTGATAATAGTCGGCAACAGGCTTAAATTTCAGCTTGCCGTCAGGTTGTCTTACCGCAAATCCCAGGCTTTGAGTTATATTATCCAGTTCTCCCAGAGTTTGATCCGAAACAGCGGAAATAAGCGTTTGCAGTCCCGCGTTTTCCTCAAAAGGTATCTGCGGTATGCCCTTATATTTATACAAAGCCGAATTACGCTCATAGTCCTTTCGGATAATATCTTTGTACAAATGATTGATCTCCTGTGTGTTAAGATCAAGGCTGTCCTTTATGTATTTTTTTATCTCACGCTTGCTTACTCCCAATTCGTACAGACGGTTTATCTGCCAATCGGCGGCTCTTGTGATTTCACCGTTTATCTTTATGCGGCGGACTATATCTTGCATTATCCGCATTTCAAGCTCTTTCAAAGGCTCGTCAAAAGCCATTGAAACGGCTTCGATCTCGTTTGGTCTGAGCACTATTCAACCACCTCTGCCGAGCTGTCCGCAACCATTGTTTTGGCTGTTTCCTCGTCCTCGCCGTACCATTTCATTCGGTATTCCCATAATGGCATTGCTCCTAAAGAAACGTCCTGCTGATCCTGCTTGCGCTCGGTCTCCTCGTCGGTAAGAATACTGTCCTTGAAGTTCACCGTCAGCTCCGTTCCCTGCTTTGTTATTGCATTATGGAACGCTAAGGCATAACACAGATCTTCAAGGCAAGGTCTCAGATTGTTCTGTATCGCCGTAACGGTATTGTACTTTCGCTGTTTGGAGGATCTTATCTCCGTCGCCGTTTTATCCACCGTCTGGGGATTTGACAGATCGCCGTAGGAAAGCCCGACGGCAAATTCTATTTCACGTTTGTATTCTTCAAGTCCTGCGATAAAGTCCGCTTGTCTCAGAGCAGGAGAAAATTCCTTGAAAAAATCTCCGCTTTGTCCGCCTGAGATATTAAGTCCTCTGAAAAGCCGTTCTTTTATCTTCGGAACGTCCGCCCTGCCGTTTTGGGTAGGTTTTAATGCAGCGTCGTCAACCAGAAGTGCGCGTTCTCCGCTTTCAAATTCCCAGTCCAGACGTCCGAACTGCGTGTCTGCAAGACGTATTACATTCTTGGCGCAGTCAAATATTGAAACTCCTGCGTGACTGCCGTCAATGGTGTTATCAATGGGATTGACATAATACCCGAACGCAGGACGGAGCATTTGAGGATATACCGTTTCGGGAGCTAACAAAGCCCATTCATTTACATCAGAAAGAGAGATCTCCCTGCCTAAGCTTACTCCGTCAGAGGACTTAAAAGCGCGGTTTGTGATAGTCAAGCCCTTTTGAAAATCAAGACTGTGATACTCAAGACGTATACGGTAATCATTATCCGAAATGCGTTTTATTTCGGGAAATATCACCTTGATAAGTCTGCCGTTAACGTCATACTCAACGGGTATAAAAGCAGACTGGGGAACATATTGGACTTTATTTCCTCCCAGCGGTTTTATTACCATTGCTCCGCTGGCGAGCCCCCTTTGCAGATTTATATTAAGCTTCTCCAGCGCAGACTGAAACAGTTCGTCAAGGCGTTTATTTTTAGCTTTTACCGTCATTTCATTAAGGGTGACATTTGCAAATTCACGCACTATAGCCTGTTCAAGCCTGAGTGAATTAACTCCCTCTTTTGAATCTGTCCAACGGGCATTTCCTGCATACATATCGCACCATTCGTCTATTGCCGCAGACATTTTTTCCGATATTGCCGCCTCGCAGTTCAATGCTGCCTTTATATCCGAACGTGAAAACATTTTTTTCACCCACTCTCTGAACATAGTTAAAATATTCATAGCTTACTGACCCCGCCTTTTCCAGATTTTTTCGGCAGCGTATCTTACGGCGTCAATAACGTGATCGTTGCCGTCGGGATAGCCGCTTATAACATTTCCCTCTTTGTCTCTGTCGTACTCACAGTTTAGAAATTCCTCAGCCGCAACGGGACAGCGCTTATTATCTATCACAATTTTAGCAAGAGACTGTAACCATTTATATGAATACTCACGGCTTTGCGGACCCTTTTCAGCGGCTCTCGCAAGCAGTCCATACGCTCTGTAATCTCCTACGGATTTATTTTCCGCACTGTCGCAGGTAATAATATCGTTCTCGGTAATACCAAGCTGAATAAGCTTGTCCGCCGTCTGACGGTTGCTTTGCTTATTGCAGGTATACTCCTGCCAGATGTACAGAGCGTGCTGTGCGGGAGCGTAATGTACTCTTACGAATGCATACAGATCTGGGTACCAGCCCCAGTCAACACCGTTGAGGATATTATCAAACTGAGATATTTCCCCGTCTGTGATCTCGCGAATTTCCACGTTATCGAATACCGCTCCGCCCGAACCGTTAGCAATACCCATATACTCATTTTCATAAGCCGTCGGATTAGTTTCCCTGAGAAATTCAGCGTCGTCCAGAAAAGGCTTACCAAGCCATTTCTTAGGGACTGTGAGATAGGTACTCTCTGTAACGAGCCTGTCCTCACGGGGTATCTTGATATATTTATTAGCCCAGTTCTGCGCTGATCTCGGAGGGTTAAAGGATTTGAACTTATATGCAGTGTCTCCGCCTCTGATGACCGACTGCTCTATTTTACGGACGCTTTCCTCGCCTCTGAACTGGTCTAATTCCTCAAACCAAAGTATTCCGATATATCCAAAGGGAGGCTTGATAGACTTGATCTTATTGGGGTCGTCCGCCCCTCTGAAATATATTTTCTGACCTGTTGAAATACGGGTTATTTCAAGTGGAGATTTGGTATAAGCAAATTCGCTTTCAAGTCCCAGAGCGGATATAGCCCACAATATCTGCGAATATACGCTGTCCTTAAGAGTGTTGGCAACCGCGCGGAGAACGCAGGCGTGCATATTTTCGTTTTTCATTATGAGATCTATGACGTTAAGTCCGATAAAGCTTGATTTTGTAGAACCTCTGCCGCCGGGGAAAATATACTCCGAATGCCCATGTTCGTCAATATCAAAAAGCGCCGCAGAAAACGACGGTGCTATCAGGTTTGCGGGAATTCCGCTGTATGATATATTTCCCGATCCGGACGGTTCTGATCTTTCTTTTTCGAGCCTGATCTTCTCTTTTTCAAGCTTGAGCTTTTCCTTTGCGAAATGGTCATCCTGAATGATCTGCCGCAGCTCCTTAACAGCGGCTACATCACCAAGCTTAGCTCTTGACATAAGGGCTGTATTTACTACCAGCATATTATTTACAAAGTCAGGATCAAGACCGTTAAGGTCAACGCCCTGCTCCACAAGAAAATCATAATCGGCTCGGGTATTCGCCGGCTGTTCCAGCAGGAAGTCCATGACCTGCTTCATAGTCTTTTTTCGTCGGCGGGTCTCGCCTGATTTTTTACCGCCTTTGGAACCATTCTTCACGGCTTCCTCACGGCTTTGAATACTTGTAAACGGTATTAAGTTGTTTTCATTCGGCATTCACCTCACCTCTCTTGAATTTGTGTATAGAAAAACACAACAGCCGCCCGATCGGACGGCTGTCGTGCAAATAATAAGGAGATGTCAAAAATGG
>CAYNPW010000125.1:0-4098 GCA_964399215.1 uncultured Ruminococcus sp.
ACTTTTTCGTCGTTTTTGCTATATTTTTTTGGCTTTTTCATTCGGTTGCCCTGTAAATTTCGCTTTTTCCTCTTGACAAAGTTCAAAAAATCAGCTATACTAACAGCAAAGCATATTTTTTGTGTCCCTGTACAAGTGCAAGATGTACGGACAAGGTGTAATCCTCTTATCTGTCGGAAGATAAGAGGATTTTTCTTTGCCGCCCTTTGAGTTGGAAGATAAACAACGACCTCATAGGTGTTGTCGGTGAAATCACCGGCTTTTGTTTTCTTCATATACTTGCGTACAAGGCGAGCGGAAATCAGCTTCTTTACAGCCTTAATAACGTCCTTCTTGGACATTCCTGTTATCCCGGACAAATCGTTAAGGCTCTGATAAAAGCGCCTGAAACGGCGTTCTGCAAGCTTGCAGAACGTGGAATACATAATGAATGCCTGTCCGTTTACTATCGGAAGAAGATTTTTGTCCATTATAAAATAATTGCTGTCGGTGCTGACGATCTTCACAGTGTATGAGTATGTACCCTGTGTTCCGGAGGACGTTACCGTGCGTCTCTGGGAGGTAATAAAACCGCAGGCGATAAGCTTGCCGACAGTACGCTTTACAGTGGATACGGAAAAACCGCACAGACGTGCCAGAGTATCCTGTTTGACAACGATATTAAAGCCAAGCATATTACGAGGGGTGTTCTTGTGCAGCAGGCTGTAGAATACGCAGGCGAGCTTAAGCTCCGCCGGTCTTAGTTTGAAAATTTCAATAAAGCTGTTGGGGATCCTAACAATGTTTCCTCTCATGACTTTTTTCCTCCTGATCAATGTAGTTTTCAAGCAATGAAAATTCATAGCTTGAAAGGTTATTTCTTATCTGCGGCAATGGCTTTATCCTTACAAGATAATTTCGCGTGTCCTTATACCTTTCCATCTGCATAAGCTCAAGGAACTCGGTGCAGTCAAATTTGCGGAGCTTGTCCATTACCTCTTTCAGCGATGTCTGATCGTCGTCCGCCTCCTCGTAAGGCTCATAATCCGGTATAGCCTCCTGTGGCTGAGGATAAGCTTGTGTGCGGCTGTTTTGATTACGCGCATTTATAAATATTTTTTCCCTTTGCTCGCTTCTGAAATCCTTAATGGCTGTTATCCTGTCGGTGTAATTGATAACTTCAAGCTCTGCCTTTTCGGCTTGCTGCTGCGCATCTCTTACCTGAGCATAAAATTCTTCCGTTATGGATTCATTCTCTGTATGCATATTCTGTAGTCTTTGAAGCAGATCATAATATGCGTTAAGTTTTTTTTCAGACTGCTCCTTAAGCTTATCGAGCCTGTACTGCTCGCCGATCAAGCCAAGATTATCCCATATAATATTAAGATCAAAGAGGACCTGCGGCAGACTGATCTCCTCGTGCTTGTAGGGAAGCTCCCGTCTAAGTACTCTGGGAGGCTTATCCGCAAGGGTATGATAGGGCGTTATTTTTGTCATAATAGGATTGCACCTCATCTTTTTTACGATCGTTGTTCCAAAGGGGAGTCTTGAAAGCTGATTAATATCCATAAGGGATTTTCGGTCAACGGTCTCACGCTGTGAGTTCAGGAAACCGTGGAGGTTACCGCTGAAGGTCATGTAGCTTATCGTTTCACTGCCAATGGTCTCAGAAAAGTCCTTGTTGGTTTTGTTGTTGAGACTTGTAATGTATATCTGTATACCGCAGGAGGACTTTATACCCTCGCCCTCACCGTCCTTGCGGTATTTTTCAAGCTGTGAATAATCCTGCAAATAAAAATTGAAAAGAATGTTGCAGCCCGCACTCACGTTGGCTTTACTGCTCATATCGGGTATCTTAGGCATTTGTCCGAACTCGTCAAGCATATATTCCACTCTGCGCTTAAGGCGACCGCCGGGCATATATCTGGCCTGTCTAATAAGATAACCGAAGCTCTGATCCACAAACATTGATGTGATGACGTGCCTTGTTTTGTCCTCAAACGGTACGCACATAAAAACCGCGCAGGGTCTGTGAGGATCGATGAGATCGTCAAAGTCGATCTCGTTTCTTGACGTCATTTTCTGAATACCCGTGTCGGTCATAAATATATTCAGACAGCTGGACAGTACGGTGAAAATAGACGAACGGGTATCGCCCTTTGAAAAGTTGGATGTTGTATAGGCAAGCTTTGCCAGACTTCCCTCTGGCAGCTGCTGAAATATTTCGTCCAGAGCATTTACGACTCTTGTATCCTCCTCTGTTTCTCCTACGGCTGTGTAATATGTACCAAATTCCGCAAAAAAGGTTGTAATGCTGTACATATTAACGTTTTCCATATCGTTAAGCTCATAACCCTTGTCCAGAAAATAGAAAATCAGAGCGCTTAAAAGGCTGTGAGCTGAAGCCGTCCATACAGCCTCTGATCTGTCATCATCTGTCAGACAGTGAGCAAAAGAGGATATGAGCTTTGAGGTCTGAGAGAAGTCCTTATTGGTTGCCTGTGCGTGGAGATATTCTTTCTTTATAAGCTCCAGAACATTCCAGCACATAGATAATTCAGTGTCGATCAGATCAAGAACGACCACCTTATAGCCGTTATCGATAAAGGTCTGATAAAGCTGCTCAACTATCTCGCCCTTAATGTCGTTGACGATAACGGAGGGCTTGTCCTTAGCGTTTGCCATTAGCCTTAGGGAATTAAGTATATACAGCTCGCCCTTTCCGCTTCGTGTAGCGCCGACAAGCGTAATGTTAAAGGTGTCGGGCTCTATGTAGTAATAATTATCATCCTCGCAGATAAGCGCGCCGGAATGCTCCGCCAAGCTTATGTCAGTCTTTTTGACCGCATAGAAATTTCCATCGGTCATTATCTCATCATTGCTCATAAATTTGCTGTCGCCTTTGATGTTTTTTGTGTCGTTCTTCATACGGTACAGAGTGTGCAGCTTGACCGTTATTCCAAGTCCTACCGCAAGGGAAAGCATAAGCTCTGTTATAAATACTGCAATGCTGCGGGGAATAAATATATCCCACGGCATAAAATGTGAAGATATATAGCTTTTTGCCGTCAGCTTTGAAAGCGTCTTACACACAAAATTAACCGCGCTGTTGCAAAGAAGGTAGAAGATCAGGAAAGACACAGCAAACTGCTTTGTACGTATATCCTTTCGCTTCATATCATTTTCAATGGGCGTCTTATTTACTGCGTTTAAAAGCTTAAAGCACTGATCGAGTATTACTTTACTGAGCATAACGCTCTGATTGTGAGACAGTATTCTGAGCTGAGAATACAGCGGGATATTGTTGCTGCCTTTAAGCAACTCTGAGGCGATCCTGTTGCCCTTTTGAGCTGATCTTTTCAGCCATTCTCTGCCGACAATGCTTTTTCCTTGCTTGCAGAGCAGCAATCCATAAGCGAGCTGACCGATTTCATTTTGGTTTTCAGCTGACATTCTAAAAAATTCTTCAGCTTTTTTGATATTACCGTTTTCTAAGTATATTTTTCCTAAGTTATACTGAGCATAGCTATTATCATATTCAATGGCTGACTTAAAAAAATAGTTATATGCTTTTTTTTGGCTATTTATATCTTTGTACGTAATATTTGCCTAGCTGATAGCACGCCGGATCACAACCTTGTTTATCTGCACTTATTAACAGATTAATTGCCGTTTGAATATCACTGGACGAGTTGTTTTCAAGCAATAATTTTCCGGCTGCATACTGAGAATACATATTGCCCTTATCAGCAGATTTTTTTAAATACTGATATGCCTTATGTATATCCTTTTTTTCGTCTAAGAGATACAGCTTTCCAAGTAAATATGAACCTAAGCCTTGCGTATCCTCTTTGTTTTCACTTGTTAAAAGTAAAAATTCTTCAGCCCTATCCAAATCAAACTTTTCCTCTGTCTGATACAGCTTACCGAGAGTGTACTGTGCATAGAAGTTTCCCTTATTGGCGGATATTAACAGAAGACGTTCTGCCTCATCAAGGTTCTTCTTCTCATCACGCAAATACAGTTTGCCTAGATCGTATTCGCTTAAACCTGATTTGTCATCATGATCAGCTGACAGCTTGAGAAATTCTTCTGCTTTGTCCAAATCAAACTTTTCCT
>CAYNPW010000126.1:0-3901 GCA_964399215.1 uncultured Ruminococcus sp.
GGAAAAGTTTGATTTGGACAAAGCAGAAGAATTTCTCAAGCTGTCAGCTGATCAGAAAAACGAGCTGGGACAATACGCTTTGGGCAAGCTGTATATGCGTGATGAAAAACTGAATTTAGATCAGGCCGAGCATTACTTAAAGCTTGCAGCTGAAAAGAATAATCAAGGCGCTCAGTACTCGTTAGGCGTTCTGTATATGCGTGATGAGAAGAAGAACCCTGATAAAGCTGAACACTTTTTATTGCAGTCTGCCGGGCAGGGCGGAGAGTTCTCTCAATACGCCCACTATAAGCTGGGTAAGCTTTATCAAACGCCTGAATTAAACGATCCTGTAAAAGCCGAACAGCATTTTCTTTCTTCTGCAGGATATGAAAACTCTTATGCACAATTAGCGCTGGGCATTATGAAATACAAATCAGGAAACAAAGTTGAAGCTAATAAATGGCTAAGACGTTCAATAGCTAACGGAAATGATTTTGCCGAGGAAATCCTTAAAAATATAAACCGTGTCGGCAGCGACACATCTGTCAGAAAAAGGAAAAAGCTTGACAAACCGAAAGCTCACTATATAAGCTATCAGCTAAGAAGTATTACCAATAATCTACGATATGAATATGAAAAGCATTTGCAGGAGATGAAACGCGAATATGAACACGATCAGCAGCAGAACTCGCTGTCAGGCGAATATGACTATATTGATATATCAAGAAGGTAGGGTGAAATAAAATGTCCGGGAAAGAATTACGTCGCAATATCGCAAAGCTTTTTCAGCTTATATTTTTTACTGCCTTCTTTTTCTGCGGAAGTAATTTATTGATGAAATATATGTCTCTCACCGTAAAAAGCGTAAAATACGGAAAAGACATACCAAAAGACTATTTTGAATTTAAAACAAGCTATCTTTATTCAGGGCTGAATACTCCTCCTGTGATGACTTTGGGGATTTGTTTTCTGCTGGCTTGTTTCGCGGTAATACGTCTCGATCAAATGTGGCAGGTCAAGAACGGTAATAAAAACATCAAGTCAGATGACCGTTGGATCAATAAAAAAGAATTAAAAGAAAATTTTGAAGTTGTCAAAAATGACGATTTTGAAAATGCCGAGCATGGCGGGATCATTGTACACTATGAAGGCAAAAAAATATATATTGATATAGAAAATATACACAACCTAATAATCGGTACAACACGAAGCGGTAAGGGACAGACAATAATACTGCCTCTTATGAATAATATTATGCGCTGCAAAAACAAGCAATCATTTATAGCCAATGATATGAAAGGCGAGCTGCTTGAAAATACATACCAAACCGCTATTGATAACAATTATGAAATATTCGTTCTTAATTTAGACGACGCGGGCCATTCCGACGAGTGGGATTGTCTGTACTACATAAAGCAGGAATACGTCAAAGCTCAGGACGCTGAAGAACCCGATCTGTCGGCAACAATGAAATTAATTGAATCTTTGGGACATCTGCTGACTGATAATCCGAAATCAGATCCTATCTGGCCTGACTCGGCTAGAAATTTACTTGTGGCAATGATCTTGTATATGCTGGAGCAGGGTTACAAGAATGATAATCTGGATAAAGTCACAATGCCCTCTGTAAATCATTTCTTTATGAACTATGGCGCTTATGATGAAATTCGAGGAAAGCAAAAGATCAATGCTCTTGATGAAATTTTCCGTCAGCTGCCTCCTGACAGTCCTGCCAAATCCGCATATGCAGGCTCGAACTTTGCTAAAGGCGAAATGAGAGCCTCTATTTTCTCTACTCTGGCATCAAATATAAGCTTATTCGGTACCGATATGGGCGTACAAAAAATTACAAGCGGCAATACTATTGATTTCTCAAAGATCATTTCCGAGGACAAGCCCTGCGGCATATACATAGTTCTTCCTGACGAGGACAGAAGCCGTGATGTTATCGCTTCTTTGTTTGTAAATCAGGTATATGATTACCTTGCCAAAAAAGCTAAGTCATACCCTAATAAGTATCTGAGCCGACGAGTTCGTTTTATACTCGATGAGTTCGGTAATATGCCTAACATTCCTGCAATGGACAACAAGGTATCTATCGGCGCAGGTCACAATATTATCTTTGACCTTGTAATTCAAGATCTTAACTTTCTCGATAACAGATATGGTAAAATGGCAAAATCAATTCGAGGCACAATAGGTAATCTTATTTATATCAACTCTATTGATCCTGATACAAACCGTTACATCTCAACTGTTTTAGGCAACGAACAATACGAATTAAAAAACTATTCGGGAAACCTGAGAGAGTGGCTTAAACACCAGAATATCACTCAGGAAACTAAGCCGCTGCTCTCCCCTACCCAGCTTGGGCGTTTGAAAAAAGGACGAGCTGTCATTATACGTCAGAGAAACTTCCCTATCTATGCAAAGCTGAAATTTTACTACAAATACAAACTGCCGATCATTCCGATCACGGAGATACCTCTGCACACTATAACACGAACAGTAAAAGATTCTCTGTATCCAATAGTACAGTTTCAGTCATCTATTGGTATGCAGGTCATTTCCACAGGCGGCGGAATGGGCAGCGGATTTATAATGCCTGAAACTGAACCGGATATAGATTATATCGATACCGAAACAGAGAATAACTCAGCGGAAATGCTTGTTAACGATGTTTTCGAAAAAATTAATCAGCTCACTAACAACTCATTTGAGGAACAAATGCGAAACGGTGATTTTGAAAATGCTGAACAAACTCTGCAAAAACAATACAAACTGAAAAAATTGTCAGATGAGGAATACAACATTGCCTCTTCTGAGCTGTCACAATATTTATAAAAATGAAAGGAGCCTATGAATATGAGAATTCCTAATTCTTTTCTGACGGATTTCACATCGCCAGCCGAACTGAAATTAGCCTGCATTTTCTATGGCTTGATAAACAAAAACACAAAGAAAAATCTGCTTGGCTGGGAAATATCAGTCAAGCAGAGTACTCTTGCTGCACTTTGCGGTGTTTCTGAGTCCACGATCAAAAGAGCCTTAAAGAGCTTGAAAAACAAGGGCTTTATATGCTCCCAGAAGCGTTCCTACGTCTGTGAACACAGACTTGGCACATATACCTACACCATTAAGGACGTGCCCGTAAACCGCAGATATTTTAACATACAGAAGAAAGCTATTAGACGTCTTACAGGATCAAGCTTTAAAGTATATGCACATTTCTGCAAGCTGGCGGACAAGCGGGGTAAGTTTTTCCAGAGTTTGAACGAGCTGTGCGATATTATCAGGATCGGAAAGAAAGAACTCACAATCATAATATCTAAACTCATAAAGGACAAGCTTATTCGCAGGCTGCGCAGAATGACACGCTGCGGCGATTATACAGATAACATATATTTCGTTACATATTTCATAGGACCTCTGAAGATAAGGTCTAAGCTTGGGAAACAAAGGATAAAAAAAGTTTCCCCCGCCTACCAAAACAGAGGAAACAATTCGGTGTACCGTATGAAAAGTACACATAAAAAACCTTATGAATACAGTATACAACAGTTATCCGTATTTGTCAATACCCTTTTGCAAAAAATTCCGAAAAAATTTGTGCGGCGGCGGTATTTTATTTATGCAGGAGGTAGTGGGTAAAATGAACTGTCGTTAACTAACCCACTAAAGCTATATCTGTCAGAATAAAACAAACTATTTGTTTTAAATACTTAGCTTATAACTTTTACTCTTTGTGAAATTATTAAGTATTTTAGGAATATATAGCTTATTGTATGAATAAATGTGTATGTTATGATTAATTGGCTGGGTAATATTTAAATCGCCTTTTTCTTTTCTGACTGAAATCAAGAATTTTTCAAAAAACAGATTTCGCTGCTTGTTTTATCAAAGACTTGTGAAAAATTGC
>CAYNPW010000127.1:0-3828 GCA_964399215.1 uncultured Ruminococcus sp.
TGAGTGTGCGGCTGTACGAGGAATGCATAATTTCTTGAATGCTGTTTGCCATACGTCCGCTCGATCTGCCTGTGAGAACGCCTGTCAGCAGTTCATCTTCGAGAGCGGACGCAAGCTTGTCCGTGTTATCCCATATACGGCTTGAATAGTGCTTGCCGCTCCAGTTTGTTCGCAGGACTTCTTTTACTGTATTCTCTGAAATTTTTGAAAAGCCGAACGCAAGCCCCGTACCCTGCTGTGTATCGAAAATACTGCGGTAATAGGTGTTTCTCACCACGTCGGCAAAGCCCTTGTCCATGAGCGCTGCGCTTTGCCCTGCGATATCCCCGCAGACCTGCTTTGCGTTTTCCGCAAGACGTTTCAGACGCTCCATTCTCGCCTTGTACGCAGGAGCGTTGAGCTGTGCGGTAACCTTTGCTTTCAGCTCCTCGTCCTCGATATTGTCAACAGCCTTTTTCAGCTTTTTCAAAATACTGTCGGACTTGATATTTCTCAGCAGTCTCTTTGCTTCGGTCTGTGAAAGCCCCGCAGAAAAATTTCTGTAAATGCTATCTATCTGCTCCTGAATATCCTGCAAAGCCCTGACATACGCTCTGCCTATCTTTTGGGATATGTCCTCGGCTTTCAGCATTGCGAAGTCCATTCGCTTTTCGGCTCGGTCTTTCCAGTACTTATTATTCTGCGTACGCATTGGTATCACCGTCGCTCTTTATGCTGAAAACCGACTGCTGATATTCAGCGCCTTCCCGCTTTTCCGTTTTCAGCCTTTCAAGTTCCTTCGACGGATCGTCCACAAAAGGTAACTGAGACAGCAGAGTTTCAGAGGACACCATACCCGACAAAGCCGATACCATATCTGCAAGCTCCGTATTGTTGACAGGGAGACTTCTTGTCATAGTAATGTCTATACCGTTTATATCCACACCTGCGCCGCGAATTGACAGAATGCTGTTAAAGCATTTCAGACGGTAACGCAAGCCCTCCTTGAAAAAACGTTCCTTTGTCTTTGTCATAAGCTCAAATCCCAGAAGTTTGTACGCCATAGCAACTCCGCTGACGTTTCCGCCGAAATTGTCGTCTGACATATCGGGAATGTTGGAGATCGTATGTATATCTTTTTTCAGAGCGTTTCTGAGTATTTCCACGGAACTTTCGTCAAACTGTCTTGTAAGATAAGCCGCCTCGCCCTCCGCAGGAAGCTCCAGCATACCAAAGCGCTTTATGCATTCATATGTATCCGTCCTCTCCTCATCTTCGTCCCCCAGAGTTGCTCCCTTTAGCATAAGGATCGCGTTAACGAACTGTTCCTTGTCGTTAACTCTGTCGCTCATCAGCAGATCGTATGCTTCTATAAGTGAAATGACCTGCTCAAAATCTCCCCGGCAATCGGGATTGTTGTATATCTCATTCAGCGGAACAGTTCCGAACAGGTGCTCCTGCGGTATGTCTGTTTTATCAGCACAGATCATAAGACCTGCACTCAGCCTGAAATCTGTTTTATAGGTATTGGTATAAAGCGTACAGATATACTCGGTCAACTTTCCGTTATCGTCAAATGCAGGATAATATATTACACCAAAAACAGGCTCATGCAGCACTGTGTCGTCATACACTACAAAAGCGCTGCGCGGATCGATCTTGGCAAGTCTCGGCTCGGGAACATCGTCATCTGTCATATAGCAAAGCTCAAATCCCCTGCCGAAAATCGAAAGATCGAGAGCAAGATCGCTGTCCTGAGTGGGAGCGTCGGCACGTTTAAGCATAACGGTAAGCGGCTCTATATTCTGAGCGGACTTATAGCTTACGGGATCTCCTGCTAGGTATCCGCTTGACATATTTGCTATATAGCTTGCGTGATTTACTACTATCCTGTTATTTGCAAGTCCCTGCTTTTTGGTTCTGGAGCATATCTCATGATGTCCGTCGTAATAAGCTTTGAGCTTATTAAGTCTGGGAACCATTTCCGAGTGATGTGTGTTTATGTACTTTACCGCCAGTTCAGGCGTTATCTCTCTGCCGCGTGATATTGTAAACAAATCCTTACCTCCCTAGTAAATATACAGTCCTGTTTTGCCCGTACCGATCTTATAATTGTTAAGTACCGTATAGCAGAAATAGCGGACAGCGTCCATTGCGTGGTCGTGTTCCTTTACAGGTTTATCCTCGCCGTGCGCGGCGGCTTTACTGTCCCATATATACGAACCGAATTCCGCTTCGGTATTTTTACAGCAGTCCATAAATGCTATCTTATCTCTGCCGAGCAGACCGCCGACAAAACGTATGCCGTTTATAACGTCGTTTTTAGCTTTTATAATATTAAAACCCTTACGGCGCAGACATTCGATAAAGCTTGCCGCCGAAGGGTCTACTATTATTGATCTGATCTTCATATCTCCGATAAAGCTGACAAGGTCGGCGGCATATTCGCTGTCGGTCTTTTGTCTGCCTTTTTTACGTCCGTCGTAGTAATATTCTTTAATACATATCCACCTGCCGTCCTTTGACTTTTCCCACATAAGAAACACCGTAGGATTAAGCGTTCCGTAATCGGCGGAAATGTATCTTGAACAATGCTCCGCCATATCGGGCAAGGTGTGCAGAATGTGACGTTTGCTGTCAAACATATCGTAGATAATACCCTCGGCAACAGCCCACAGACCAAGAATATATCTCTGATAGAAAACTCCTGTCCACTGGGTCTTATAACGCTGTTTGACCTCATCCGAAAGACTGAGATTATCGTCCATATCGAAATGAAGATACAGCATATTTTTATCGGAGGACTTATCTATCCAATTAGTTTTGAACCAATGCGAGGGACCCTCGGGATTGCAGCTGAACCAGAATTTTGAACCCGTTACCGAACATCTCGCAGCAGCCTGATTGACGAAGCTCTCGGGCATTAACGCGACTTCGTCCAGCAGAACTCCTGCAAGGGTAATGCCCTGAATCAGATCCTGCGAGCTTTCGTCCTTGCCGCCGAAAAGGTAAAAATAATTCTCCCTGCCGTTTCGCGCAATGGTAAGGAGATTGTCCGCTCTGTGATCTGTGACCGCATAGCCCCGACTGGCAAGCATAGTTTTCAGAAGTCCGACAACATTTCTGCGGAGCGAGCCTATGGTTTTCCCGCAGAGAGCAAAATTACAGCCGTTAAAGCATTCCATAGCCCATATCGCAAATGACAGCGACATACACACAGTTTTGCCCGAACGGATAGCTCCGTCGCATATAACGCCGTTGCAGTTATTCACGGGGGAACGCTCATTCCACCAAGTAAGGACTTTTAACTGCTTGCGTGAAAACGGTTTGAATTTGAATACGGTTTTTATTCGTCCTGCCATATGTCCTCCGTTCTGCCGTCAAGGGCAGCGATAAAGTTATCGTCTGCAGACTCCTCGGTATTATTGGCAGCAGGCTTATCTCTCCACTTATCGGGACGGCGGTTTTTCAGCCAGAAGATCTGCGCTGTTGTATCTCCGCCCAGCGCCCTATTGAGCAACGCGTTTTCAACGGCGTAGTCTACTACCTCCTTGCCTTTTTTTAGGGTGTCGGAAATGTCGGGATACTTTTTCTTCCACTCAATAAGCGTATCTCTGCAAACGCCCATATTCTGAGCGATCTGCTCGTCCGTAAGTCCGTCTCTTGCCCAGCCTGCAAGCAGGGTCAAGCCCTCCTCCGTAAGCCAGTATTGATATTTGCCTTTTGCCAATGTCACCACCTCTCTTGAATTTGGGTATAGAAAAACACGACAGCCGCCCGATCGGACGGCTGTCGTGCAAATAATAAGGAGATGTCAAAAATGGTATCTCGAAAGTGGGTCTGATACGC
>CAYNPW010000128.1:0-3762 GCA_964399215.1 uncultured Ruminococcus sp.
TTTATTCCTTGTTGGTGCCTTTCGCAGAAAGGTATGGTTATAAATGAAAAACATAAAGCGTGTTCTTGCGGGCACAGTTGCGCTGGTTTCGGCATTCGGTATTGCTTCCTGCGGAAGCTCGGGCTCGGATAATAAGGAAGGCTCAAGCTCTTATGTGGATAAGATAGAGGTTGCGGATATAGACGAACTTCAGTCCGTTGTCCAGAATATTGAGGCGATACCTGAAGACGCTGACGGTGAATTGAAATGGCTGTCATACTTTGATATCAATCCTACAAAGAAAGCTCCCGAAACAAGAACTGATCTCACTCTGTTCGAGGAAAGAGGAGGAAAGATCACATACGAACAGGTTTCTTCTGTGGAAAAGTACGAACAGCTTGCAGCAAGACTTATGGCTAACAATCCGCCCGATATGTTCTGGTACGAGCAGAAGATGACTTTTCCTGCGAACTGTATCAAGGAGATGTTCCAGCCTGTTGATGAGATCGTTGATTTTGATACTCCTTTGTGGAGCGGAGTCAAGGATACTGCTGAGCAGTTTACCTTGAACGGAGATCATTATGTTGCTCCGATAAAGTTTGTTGCCAACTCTGTTCTGACATACGACAAGGATATGGTGGCAGCAGCAGGTCTTGACGATCCGTACGATTTATACATGGACGGAGAGTGGGATTGGAATGTCTGGTATGACATGATGGACGAATATTGTCAGGGCGCGTCTGCTGACGAGGAGAGATATGGTGTTAACGGTTGGTTTGCTCCGTTTATTTTCCAGTCGACGGGAAAAACGCTTATAAGCTATGACGCCGAAAATGATGAATATGTTTCAAATCTGAACGACGCTGATTTTACCCGTGCAACTGATTTGCTTTATGATATTAAAAAGAACAACCTGTACTATCCTGATTGGATAGGACAGTCAAGCGATGCTTTCAAGAAAAATATTCTTTTCTATGCTATGGGACCGTGGGCTTCGACTGAAACGCATACTCCAAAAGAAGATGATAACTGGGGAATAGTTCCTCTGCCGAGGGATCCGAATACCGATACGCTCTATACGTCTACTGAGCTTCAGGCATATATGTGGGTCAAGGGCTCGACTAAAACAGATGCTATGAGATGCTGGCTTGAATGTGCAAGACTGGTAAATGTGCAGGAGGAGTATATTCAGACGGAAAAGGATAAGTTCTTTGAGAACAATCCTTACTGGACAGAGGAAATGTACAATGTTGCTTATGAAGAAATCATGACTGATAAATATGTTCAGCTTATCGATCCCGGTTATGGTATTTCAACAACTCTTTCTGACGATAACGCCGCTACGAACGATACTAAGGAGGCTGTTATTTCGTATCTGTATTCATCAGTTATGAAGGAAGACGAAAACGGAGCTCAGTATACATGGACACAGCTCAGAGAGAAATATTCTACGACCGTTGATTCTGAACTTAAGACATTCAACGAGGCTTATCACAATTTCATTGGTAAATAATTGATAACTCAAATATGGCAGATGACGTCATCTGCCATATTTTTATATGGAGGATATTGAATGAACGCAAAAAGGTTTTTGTCCGGACTTTCCGCATTTACTTTGGCATTAGGTATGGCCGCATGCGGAAGCAGCGGCTCAGAAAATAATAAAGACGAAAGTTCCTTTGAGGAAAAGGTATCATTGCCTGATGAGGCAAGTGAGATCCGGGATCTGATAAGCGATTTTCCCGAGGGAGCGCAGACTGAGCTGGAATGGTTCTCATATTACGATTTGAATCCTACTAAGTCTCAGCCTGAAAAGAGCACTAATCTAGCGCTTTTTGAACAGAAAGGCGGTTCTATCAAGTATTCAAGAACCAGCTCGGGGAAAAAATACGACGATCTTGCGGCAAGACTTATGTCCAACGATCCGCCCGATATGTTTGCCTATGAGCAGAAGATGACTTTTCCGGCTAACTGTATAAAGCAGATGTTTCAGCCTGTGGACGAAGTAATTGATTTTGACTCTCCGTTGTGGATCGATGTCAAGAATACCGCAGATCAGTTCACATTAAACGGAAAGCATTATGTTGCTCCGGTGACATTCGGCGCTTTGTCGCTTATTACCTATAATAAAGCCGAGATCGAGGCTAACGGTCTTGACGATCCTTATGATCTGTACCAGAACGGCGAATGGGATTGGGATGCATGGTACGATTTAATGAAAGAGTATTGCGAGGGAGCAGAGGCAGATTCCGAACGATATGGCATAAACGGCTGGTTTGCACCGTTTATTTTTCAGTCGACCGGAAAAACGCTTATAACTTATGACTCTGAAACGGACGAGTATGCCGCAAATCTGTTTGACCCCGATCTTGAACGCGCCGCAGACCTACTTTATAACATTGAAAAAGAGGGTATGTATTACAGCGACTGGGTAGGCTCGGCAAGGGACGCTTTTAAGAAAAATATCCTTTTCTATGCAATGGGAACATGGGCGGTAACTCCTGAGGAGGGCGACGAGTGGGGAATTGTTCCGATTCCGAAGGATCCCAATACCGATACTCTTTACACCACTCTCGAGGTCAACGCTTATATGTGGGTAAAAGGCTCTACTGCCGGCGACGCTTTCAGAATATGGAATGAGTGTACAAGAGTTACAGCTACAGATCAGGAATATATAGATGTAGGCAAGGAAAAGTTCTTTGTGAACAAGCCTTATTTTACAGAGGAGATGTACCAAGTTGCATATATTGACGTTACCTCCTCTAAGTTTGACAGGCTTATTGACCCCGGCTACGGAATTTCAACTGCGTTGTCTGATGACGACGCCGCTACCAATGCTACTAAGGAGGCTATAATACCGTTTATGTATTCCTCCGTTATGAAGTCTGACGAAAACGGAAAGCAGTACACATGGGCAGCTTTAAGAGAGACTTACAAGGCTACCATAGATTCGGAGCTTAAAACGTTTAACGAGGAATATCATAAATTTATAGAGAATTGATTTCATCATCGAAGCGCCGTGAAAAATCGGCGTTTCTTTTTGTCTTGTCAAATTGCGGCGTATGTGATATAATATTTCTTAAGGATTTTTTAAGAAATATATCAGCTTGAATTTAAGCAATTATATATAGAATTAAAAACGTAGAAGAAAGGAATGTGCTTATATGGAAAATTTGACCCCTAAAATTCTCGTTGTTGACGACGACAGAGATATTGTGAGAGCTATAGCCAAGCTGCTGGAAATGGAGGGCTATAACGTTGTCAAAGCGTATGACGGGATTGACGCTCTGGAAAAACTCAGCGAAAACAGCATACAGCTTATACTTATCGATGTTATGATGCCTAAGCTTGACGGACTTTCGACAATGATGAAGATAAGAGAAAAGAAAAATATACCTATTATCGTGCTGTCGGCAAAATCTGAGGATACAGATAAAATACTGGGGCTTTCCATGGGCGCAGACGATTATATCACCAAACCTTACAATCCTATGGAACTTGCGGCTCGTGTAAAAAGTAATCTCCGCAGGTATATGCAGTTAGGTGCTATCGACACTACAAACAAAACGGATACCTTAAAAATAGGCGGACTTGAGCTTGACAGAGCTGCGAAAACCCTTACCGCAGACGGAGAGCCTGTCAAGCTTACCGCTACGGAACTTAAAATTTTAGAATTGCTTATGGAAAACGCAGGAAGAATATTTTCTGCTGAGGAAATATATTCTCGGGTATGGAATGAGGACGCCTATGCGGTTGAAAACACAGTTATGGTACATATAAGGC
>CAYNPW010000129.1:0-3748 GCA_964399215.1 uncultured Ruminococcus sp.
TCTGCCTCTTTACAGGAGGTAAGTCCGCAGATTTTTACTAATGTTCTATTCATATAAATATCCCCTTTTTTCATTGAATATGCTTTTTATATTATAACATAAATTAATTTTTTTAGCAAGAGCAAGTAAAAACTTAGTTTAAATAGTTATACATGATATACAAAATAACTATTAATATTCTTGAGCATCATGTATTCCTTCTTTAATATTTATTATGAAATTTAAACAGCGATTTTATTTTGTGAAAAAGCAACAATAAACACATCGGCAGTTATATAAATTTGACATATTCTTAGAACATTTAACATAACTCTTGATTTTTGCTAAAAAATATAATATAATTTTATTATTAAAAGAAATGTGCAGCAAACAATGTCTGAGGTGAGGACTATGACAGACAAATTTAAATTAATCAGAGAAGCTTATGAACAGTTAATTGACATCGGTGAATATGACTATGATAAATTTTGTGAGATCATAAAACCAGTAGCGGAAGCGTACAGAGCGGCTGAGTTCAAGGCAGAGCTTACCGGAAGTAGATTCTATAAAGACCCGATTATTTTTTACAGTATTTCCAGAAATGATTTCGGAGAGCAGATAATAAAATATTTAGGTAAAACAGGTGACGACAGAATAGCCGAATTCTCTTGGACAAACCGTAAGAACGATGTTTGGAACGAGGAAGAGATCGAGGAAATCCAGTTTCTTAATAATCTTGCATATAATCTGGCCGGAAAGATACGTCTTTCAAAGCTGGCAGAGCAATTTTATTACTTCGATACGGAAACAGGCTTGCCGAATCTCAATAGGCTGGAGAAATTTGTCTCGCAGCTTACCCTTCAGCGTATGATAAATAAATACAGTGCAGCTTTTATAAACATAATAGGATGTAATTATATAACTAAAAAAGTCGGCTACAAAACCGGAACAGGCATACTTTCTCAGTATGGCAATAAGCTTATAGGACTGCTTGACGGCGACGAAATGGCAGCCAGGCTGGGCGGTGACAATTTCATCATTTTCTTTAAAAAGGATAACGAGAATAAAATCCTTGATTTTCTTTCAGGTACAAATATAGGTGTTGATTTTGCTGGGAACAGCATTAATTTTCATATAAGAGCTCGGGCGGGAATATACAGAATTCTACAGTGTGATGAACCGTTCGGTTCTGTAATGAATAAGATCTCTGCTACGGTCAATTATGCAAAAAGCATTTCACGAACCCCTGTTGTTTTTTATTCGGAAGAAATTGAAAAACAGGTAATAAAGCATAAGGAATATTCCCAGAAGTTCAAAGCCGCTCTTGACAACGGAGAGTTCTTTGTAATGTATCAGCCTAAGGTCTACACCGATAACAACACCATTTACGGCGGCGAAGCTCTTGTCCGCTGGATTAACGACGGTAAGATCGTACCTCCGGGCGACTTTATTGATATCCTTGAAAAGGAACACCTTATATGTCAGCTTGATTTCTATGTTCTGGAGCAGACCTGCAAAAATATTCGCAGGTGGATAGACAGCGGTGCAAAACCTGTTAAAATCTCCGTAAATTTCTCCAACGAACATTTATATGGTGAAAATCTTGTGGAACGCATTACTGAGGTCGTGGACAAATACGGGATCGATCACCGACTTATTGAAATAGAAATGACGGAAACTGTTGACGCGGAAGCGACTAAAAAACTCCTTGGATATGTAAGAGGGCTGCACGAAAATAATTTCACGATCGCTATTGATGATTTCGGCATAGGTTATTCTTCACTGCATCTTTTGCAGTCGGTGTGCGTAGATGTGCTTAAGATCGACAAATCGTTCGTTTCTGAAGTAGCTGAGGACGAGACAAAACGAGAAAATGTTATACTAAAACACATTATCAATATGGCGGCGGACATAGGTCTTGAGATCGTCGCCGAAGGCGTTGAGACAGATATTCAGTGTGACAGACTTAAAGAAATGAACTGTCACAGAATACAAGGATATGTGTATGATAAGCCTCTTGAAGAAAAAGCTTTTTATCAGCGGATCACATCTCTGCATTATAAAACTTAAAGAAATCGGTTTCATCCGGTTTACAGAAAGTATAGAATTATGAAAAAGCGAGAGTATCAGTTTACATTTTTGGACTGATACTCTCGCTTTTATTTTAAGTTTTGACCGACTGTCTCAAAGAATAGATTTTGTTTAAGCACATCGCCTACGGGATATTCTTTCTGATTGTAAGAGATGATAAGCTTCATATAAGCGGAGGGATCGCTGATGTTATACATAGGAATACTTCCGGTTTTAATAATTCTATCAAGAGTGTCGTACATAGGCATTCCTTTCTTTATACCGCAGATATATACCTTTATATCCCTGATAAGGCACTTTTCGATAAATTTGCACAGGGAAAACTGAGGCCCAAAGCTTTCATCGGTACAAGCCGTACCGCTGTGATATGGCGCAAAAAGCACCGCTGCGGGGTTTCCGTCGAGAGAGTAATTAGAAAAATCAATGCCTGGATAGCCGTCTATCTTCATTATTTTGCTGTTCAGCTCCAGTTTTCCGTGAAACACCTGACTTTTAGGCTGTAACAGCCATTTTTCATTGACTGATTTAAATACCGTAAATTCATTACAGCCGTCCTCACCGTAAGCCTGAAAACGGTCACAGCAGGTGTCTGCAGGAATAACTCTTGTGGGAAGATACACCTTCTCATACAGTGTAAATACTCCCTTATATTTGTTTTCCTTGATCTTCTCCACAGACGCCGCAAAATTAAAAAGTCCGTTTGATCCGTTTTCACCTATGGGCTTGTTGGAAGCAATTATATAAACGGGAATATCTATATGACGAAAATACATTCCAAGAAAAGCTGAAGTGTATGCAAGGGTATCGCTGCCGTGTGTAATGATAATCCCGGCATAGTTTGAGGTATCCACATTAACCAAAATTTCAATCATTCGCTCCCAATGAGGATACAGCATATTTTCGCTGAGAATATTCAGTATCTGCCTGCATTCAAACCTTATATCGTTACCAAACTGTCTGCGGTAAGCTGATATAAGCGCGAATTTTCCGTCGCCTGCAACATTTATGATGCCGTCCTCATTGATGCTGCCTATAGTACCGCCTGTGAAAAGCACCAGTATCTTTTTCATCATATCCCTCCGTTTCATATATTATACTGCAAAAGCTGTAAAATAATACCCATTCTTGTTATAAATATAATATCATAAAGGTTAAGATTTGTCAATAGTTGTGCAGAATGCATAAAATTCTTAAAAACATTAATGAAAAATGATTATTGAGTATCCATGTGAAATCTGGTATAATAATAATGTAAGTTTTGCAATTTGCATTTTAGTATTTAATTATGAAAGGGAGTTTTATTTACAATGTGGGCTTATGAAAGCGTTTTTTATCAGATCTATCCTCTTGGTTTCTGCGGCGCTCCGTTTGAAAACGACAGTAAAGAGGAGCATAGAATTTTAAAGGTCAAGGAATGGATTCCGCACATTCAGAAGTTGGGCGCAAACGCCGTTTATTTCTCACCTGTTTTTCAGTCGGACACTCATGGCTACAACACAAGGGACTATCGTGTGATAGACAGCCGTCTGGGTAATAACGAGGACTTTGCGGAAGTTGTCAAGGAAATGCATGAGGCAGGCATTAAGGTAGTGCTTGACGGTGTGTTCAATCACGTCGGCAGAGGCTTCTGGGCTTTTCAGGATGTTCTGAAAAACAGGGAAAATTCGCAGTACAAGGA
>CAYNPW010000130.1:0-1569 GCA_964399215.1 uncultured Ruminococcus sp.
TCTTGTGGAGATTGTATACATATTTCTCCCTGATACTGGAACACCCACGCATAGAATGTAGGACTCAGCTCAACTTCTACTTTTACAGTAAAGAACTGTTTATCGGCTTTATTTGTTTCTATATCATCGCCGAACTTATCTATTATTGCTTTCATATGTTTGTTTTTACATTTTAGAGTCACAGTCATGAGTTCTCCGCTGAACATCTTAAAGGTCTGAGCAATAAAATCCTTCAGCACAAAGTCCTTCGGACAGGGTATTGCAATGCTTTCCGTAAGAGATATATCCGCTATTCTGTCTATTCGGAAAACCGTTATGCCCTTATGCTTTTCACAGTAACCTACAAGATAGTACCTGTCGTTGTTCCACACGGCAGCATAAGGACTGACCGTATATGTATATCCATTATGTTTTAAAATCTTTTCTCTTTTTTCGTTATATTCGTAATACTGAAAATGTATTTTTCTGCACTGCGTAATGGCTGTGTTAATTGTATCGGCGTAATATATGCTTTTATTGTCCGCTTTATTTTCGCTCGGCTGCTGAATTATGTTTTTGATATCGTCCTTTTGATAAACGCTTAGCTGAGAAAACAGCTTGTCTATAAGCTCCGCGGACTTTTCCTCCGAGATGAACTGTGCTGCATTTACAGCGTCGCAAAGCATTTTTATCTCTGCGGATTCCAGTCCTCTGCTGCCGATAAAGTACTTATTCTGTGTGCTTTTATCGCAGATAATATCATAGCCTGCGTCTCTTAACTTCCGTATGTCTGCAGGAATCGTATTTCTGTGAGCTGATATGCCTTGTTCTGCAAGCTTTTCAATAAGCTGATTTGTTGTCAGCTTGTGATTTTCGTCTGTTTGTTTGATAAGGATTTGGAGCAATGCCAGAAGCTTATTCATATGTCACCTCAAATTTATTCTGTAAATATCGTCAATCATTACTCTTTTTCCGCTGACAAACACTATCGAGCGTTCATATTCGTCAATGATCCTGACCCTATCGTTCAAGGTCAGATATGCACCGCCGGATTTCTTTTCGTCCGGCACAAAATATTCTACTGTGATTTCGGGGTTATCATCGATATTGTCCTTGATATATTGAAGTTTCGCGTTGATGTCGTTAACGCTATCTTCATCAAGCTCGATCTTTTCATCTGTCAGCCTTTCCGTTTCCTTTATCTCAGCGTCATAGCCTGTCAGAGCCGCAAACGGTGAGAACTGGGCGGCACGGGCAATTGCAGACATTCTCGGATGCTTGCTTGAAGTATGATGAGGAAGATCGATTATATCGGCATAGCGTTCAATATTTTTGTCGTTTGTTACCATATTAATCTCTCCGTTAAAACCTATTGTTTTCTTGTATATGTCACATGGGCGTATGGGATTTCTCCCTCGATAGTTTCATCAACAGACTTCACAAAGTCCTCGGCGTTAAACTTCGGGAAATAGGTATCTCCCTCAACCACTTTGTCAATTTCCGTAATGTACATTTTTTCAACTATGGGTAGCGATTCCTCATATAACCTTGCTCCGCCTGAAATATAAATATCTCTGTTTCCTGCCGAAT
>CAYNPW010000130.1:1669-3637 GCA_964399215.1 uncultured Ruminococcus sp.
TCCTCATATAACCTTGCTCCGCCTGAAATATAAATATCTCTGTTTCCTGCCGAATTTATTGCCTCTTGCAGAGAACTTACAGTAAAGCAATTTTCAGCCTTGAACTCCTTAATGGAAGAAACAACAATAGTCGTGCGATCGGGCAGGGGTTTGCCGATTTCTTCAAAAGTACGCCGCCCCATAATAACTACATTTCCCGTAGTCAGCGCCTTAAATCTTTTCTGCTCGCCCTGTATATTCCAAGGAATACGTCCGTTATTTCCGATCGCCATATTCTTTGAATAGGCGGCTATCAATGCGATCATATATTCACCTCTTTCACGCCTTATGTCAGTTGACCTGATCATTCTGCGTGTATTTTTCTAAATATATGAATTTTAATTCTTCTGTAATTTGTTCCTCTTTAAAAATCTTATATCCCAAACTTTCATATAACGCTATGTTTTTTACACTTCGGCTGCTGGTATAAAGTTCATATCTTTTATTAGGATATTCCTTTTCCATTTCAAGAAGAAGACTTGTTCCTATACCCTGTCTTTGATTTTTGGGATGAACCATTAATTTACCTATATACACAGTTCCATTATCGCAGTATCCTCTTACAGACCCTATAATTAAATTATTATCATCTAACACTTTTAAAATAACGCCTTTTTGATATTCATTTTTTAATCCGCCAAAGTTTGTCTTAGCGGCGGAATATCCGGATCATTAAAAAGTTTCGCTTCACTTTGATATGCGAGATATTGTAAATCGAGTATTTCCTGTAAATCATCTTGTCCTGCTTTTACGATAATCATTTTTTCTTCTCCTTTAATTATGATTGATTGGCAATTAAATTCACGCCTTATGTCCTCCAACCTGACCGTTCCTCTCAATAGTCGTAGCGCCTTCCTCAAAATTCATACCTTTCAGAATAGCGTTTTTGCCGTACTTCTTCTTGATCTTCAGCATGGCCTTCTGCATATTTTTTTCACGTTCAAGCCGCTTATTTTCTTCTTCCCTCTGTTTTTCAAGAGCCGCATAATCCGTAAACATATCGAGCTGTTCAAAGCTTTCCTCGTTTGCGGCGGACTGTTCGGAAACAACGTGATTTGCAACCACATACATTCTCCGAACCATAAGGTTCTTATCAACGATTTTGTCGTACAGCTCCGAAACCTTATCAATAATTATTTTGGTTGACGAGGTAAATTTGCCGAGATTAATCGAACCGTGCGCCGACTTCGGGATTTTTCTTCCGTAGCGGTCAGTACTCACAATACCCTTGTAGTTTTCGGGAACTCCCTCGTGATCGTAACCTACCGTCAGCACCATTTGATCCGTCACAAGACCCTTGTCCACCAGATCAAGCACAAGCAGATCGGTCATTTCACGGACTATCAGTCTGCCTTTTACAAAGTTGTACGGGCATTGCAGGACCTGTCCCGAACTGATACTGTTGTTTTCTGGCTTGTAGGCTTTGATGTCCGCAATCGTACAAGGCTCCCAGCCCCATGCATGGTCGATGAGCAGCTCAGCATTCACTCCGAACAGCTTGTACAGCAAATCCTCGTTGTAAAGCGAACATTGGGCAACATCTCCCATTGTGAACATATAGTGCGCTTCAAGCTTTTTGGCATAGCCGTGTCCAACCCGCCAGAAGTCCGTCAGAGGACGATGATCCCATAGCTGTCTGCGGTAGGACATTTCATCAAGTTCTGCAATTCTCACGCCGTTTTCGTCGGCAGGGATATGCTTTGCCACAATGTCCATTGCGACTTTGCAGAGATACATATTTGTGCCTATTCCTGCGGTTGCGGTTATTCCCGTTTCGTTCAGCACCTCTTGGATAAGCTTCATTGCCAGTTCTCGCGCCGTCATATCGTAAGTGTTCAGATAGCCGGTTGCGTCAATGAAAACCTCGTCAATGGAGTAAACGTGAATATCCTCGGGAGCGATGTAGCGCAGATAGGTGTTGTATATCTG
>CAYNPW010000131.1:0-3604 GCA_964399215.1 uncultured Ruminococcus sp.
CCCTCTGCACCGAACATCTGTCTGAATGCAAGACGTCCGATACGTCCAAAACCATTAATTGCGACTTTAACTGCCATAATTAATTTACCTCCTAAAAATTTTCTGTTACTATTATACACCATTTCAAATGATATTTCAAGTGTTTTTCCAAAAAACTTATAGTTTTTTTACAAGTATTTTATTTCAGCTTGGTTGTGTAATTGTTAATGGATATAAATTTGCGTGTTTTATCTGAGGCGGAGTAAGTCAAATAGTGAAAATTCTCGGAACAGTTGATTGACCTTATGGAGAAAATGTGGTATGATAAAGTTAAAGAAAGGGGGAGTTTATGTTGAACGAAAACATGTGGTTTTTTGTGGAAAACAGACTGAGACTGCCCGTGAAAGGCATTCAGAAGTAAATTTTAAGTTTTCCGCAGGCAGATTGTTCCCCGAAGCATCGGTTTCGGGGAATGGTTCTGTCAATATTTTGCTAAGGCATATCTGAAAGGAGGAGAGTACATTGACTATTTATTATCTTATTATTTACATAGTACTTTTGAGAAATGTATGCAGGCTTCTTTCGGTTCATTTTAACAGAAGCACTGAAATAACGTCATTCGTTTTGCTTTAAAAAGGGGACGCAGTAAAAGCGTCCCGACGCTTTGAAGGGAGTGCTTTTATGTCTTTACAGCTTGGAGAAGTTGTCCGTCGGTTAAGGACTGAGCGCGGGCTTACTCAGCTTCAGCTTGCCCGTGAGCTTAATGTTTCTCCGCAGGCGGTCAGCCGCTGGGAAAACGGCAGTACCTATCCCGATATTACGCTTATTCCTGAGATCGCAATTTTTTTCGGGGTCTCTGCGGACTTGCTTCTTGGCATTGAATAGCTTTTAAAAGGAACTTCTTGGGAGTTCCTTTTTTATTTGGAATGCAAAATCTGTGTTTCGAAGAAAAAATTGCAGATGTGTTTCGCAGAAAAAATTGCAAAACCCTTGACTAAATGGGATAATTAGTGTATAATATATAAGTTAAAGTCTGTTCTGACGAAAATATTTCGGAAAGGAAATGAACGATAAATGAATAAATTTAAAAGAATCTGCGCCGCTTGCGCTGCCGCTGCTATGACGCTGAGCCTTGCAGGCTGTACTGATACGAGCTATGTATTGCAGAGCGGAGACGAAAAGGTCAATGCGGGCATTTATATTTATAACATGTATACTGAGATGTCTTATCAGATTTCTATGCTCTATTATATGGAGGGTATTACTGAGAATTATTTTGATCAGGAGATAGAGGGACAGAAGTTTGAGGATTATCTGTCAGATTATGCCCTTAAGGCTACTAAGGAATATGTTGCGGTAGTAAATAAGTTTGAGGAACTGGGTCTTGAGCTTACTGAGGAAGAAACTAAGGAGATAAGTGACAGCGTAAGAGAAACCTGGGAATCATACGGCGATTTTTATGAGAGTGAGGGCATTTCAAAGGATTCCGTAAAGCTAGTCCAGAAAGCTGTGAAAATGCGTACTAAGTTATTTGACTACTATTATGCTGAGGGCGGAGAAGAGGCTGTTAGCGACAGTGATATTGAAAACTACCTAAATGAAAATTATGTGCGCTATAAGACTATTTCTATTGCTAAAAGCACCGATGAGGACGAAACTGCCGCAGCGGAAGCGGACGAGGAGAGCAAGGCTCTCAGAGACGAATATTTAGAAATGGCAAGCGATGTGTCCTTCGAGGAGTTTGATACTGTTATTGAAGCATATAATGACTATCTTGAAGAAAAAAATGCTGAGTCGTCGGATGTTGACAGTGCTACAGACGATAGTACTGCTGCCGATACCGACAGCAGTACGGCCGAAGATACGTCTTCTGTTATGGAAACGGAGGGCGAACAACAGGAGGTTATGGCTGCTGAAACAGAGGAAAGCAGTCTTGCAGACGAAAGCTCGGCGGATGACAGTACTTCCTACGATGACAGTGTTGTTTCTGATGACAGCAGTGCATCTGACGACAGCACAGCAAGTTCTGAGAGCGATGATGAAACATCAGCTGAAGATAACGATACTGTTGAAGAAGATCCTTATGCAAATGAAACACTTTACAATTACGGCGCAATGGATGACGATGAAAAGGAGTCCAGTACAGGAAAGCTGTTAGAGGCTGTTAACGCTCTTGATGTAGGCGTTGCTGCCGCTTACGAGGATGATAACTATTACTATATCATCATCAAAGGCGATATCACAGAGAGAAGTGCAGAGTATGCTTCTGAAAACCACGATAGTTTGGTGCAGACAATGAAGTCCGACGAATTTCAGGCAAAGGTTGACAGTTGGGTAGAAGCTATCGACATCAGTGAAAATAAGGACGCGATCAAGAGATATACTCCAAAGGCTGTTTACGACAAACAGATTGAATATCAGGAGAAAAATCAGTAATGAATCAAAGCGGCGGACATTCAGTCACGAATGCCCGCCGCTTTTGCTTATATAGTCTTATGGCTGCCATTTCAAGGTTATAGGGTTATGCTATAGTATTATCTCCATTCCCGTCTTATAGGGCTTCAAGCCCACTGCCTCGTAAAACTTCATAGCCGACGGATTACATTCCCATACGTTCAAGGTAACATTGTAACAACCCTGCTCCCTTGCAAATTCCTTGACAGCATTGTAAAGGAGACTGCCTATGTGCTGTCCGCGGCATTCTTTGTCAACGCACAGATCGTCTATGTACAGCGTTTTAATATCCGTCAGAACATTGTCGCTCTTATGCTGCTGAAAAATACAGAACGCATAGCCTTTCATAATGTCGTTTTCGTCCACAGCCGCAAATATCGGTTTCATTTTGTCGGAAAGTATATCCCTCAGCTCGTCGTCGGTATACTTTTTCGCTCCGCCCTTGAATAAGTCGGGACGACCTTGATGATGAACTTCCGCGACCTGATAAAGCAGTTGGTTAATTTGGGGAATGTCTTTTTTATGTGCCATTCTTACTGTCATAGCTTTCACCTTTATTTCCTTGATTTGAGATATATTTACATAGATGTGTCATATTTTCTGTGCCGTTCAGCAGCAAAACCTATTATTTGTTCTGTCAGACAAGATACCATAAAATAAACCGGAAAGTCACATTTATATCACCGCAGCAGAATGCTAATGCAAACATCTATGTGATAAATGTGCCGGAAAAAATCCGATAGCTATAATAATATTAGCACAGATAGCTGTAAAAGTCAAATGGATGAATTCACAGGGAGTGGCTAATAGCGGTTTTATTAACAGGATGAAATTTTAGCAGTGCGTTTTCTCTCGCCGTACGACAGGGAAAAATACACAATCATAATAATTCAAATTCAAAAATAAACACCGCTGATAGTCTACTCCCATCTTTATCATACAGTATTTTTTTGTTTCTCAAATATTTTGACCACTTTCTGTCGTCAACTTTCAAAAAAGTAATAACAGAATTTTTATATGTAACAGGGTCTGTGGAAGTTTTTAGCCTAAGTATAAGCTGATAGTTCTTACCGTTATCTACAATATGCTTCAAAACAAACGCTGTGTTCGGTCTGTTAGCTTCAAGAATATAATCGGGTAATGCTAGAATAAAAATAGCGCAGGTCTTCAC
>CAYNPW010000132.1:0-3562 GCA_964399215.1 uncultured Ruminococcus sp.
AGAAGCTTTGAAGCATCGTTTCCGCAGAGCCGTTCAAAACAGGTTTTATTTTTTCGGGCATTTTTTACCTCTCCTTTAATACAGTTCTCGTTCGCATATTTCGATTTATCTTAGTAATAATTATACATCAAAGTCGTTTCATTGTCAATAGAAACGCTATAGCACTTTTGAATGAAAATCATAAGAGCTATGGCGAAACCTTTTTTATGAGCGCCTGCCTTCAGCAGCGGTCTTTTTGATTTAATTGTGCATATTTGCTATTGAACATTGGCAATATTTATAGTATAATATTTTTGGATTAATAAAATTAAAGGAGCTTTATATGAAATCAATAATAATTGCGACTCCGCCGAGGCTGATTATCGGCGTCAATATTTCAAAGGAAAAGGCTGAGATAATATCCAAGCTTGCGGCAGGAGAAAACGGCAGGCTTGTTCTGTGTGATAACTGCGGGAGCGAACAGGTAGGGTATCTTTGCGGCTTTAAGGGGTTTAAGCCCTCGGGCAAGGAGTCTGAAAGTGTTTCGGAAGAAATATTGCTTTTTTCGGGTTATGACAACAAATCGCTGAACCGTCTTCTTGCACAGATCAGGGCTAATGGGGGCGGCGTAAAGCTAAAGGCGATAGTTACACAACATAATCAGTCATGGACTGTTAAGGCTTTGGAAGAAGAACTTTTAAAAGAGCATGAGACAATGGAAAAGTATCAGAGGGAGAGGAAGTTGAATTCGATTGGCGAAAATAAATAAAAAATACAAGGGAATTCTATATATAATCCTTTCTGCATTCAGCTTTGCGTTTATGTTTGCTTTTGTAAGAATGTCAGGGGATCTTCCTACTATTCAGAAAACTTTTTTCAGAAATTTTGTTGCGCTTTTTTTCGCTATAGGCGTACTTGCAAAAAATCATACTAAGTTTGAGGTCAAGGGGAAGAAAAACAATGCTGTCATTTTTGTCAGAGCTTTTGCGGGTACTATCGGTATGCTCGGAAATTTCTATGCTATTGATCATCTGGTACTTTCCGACGCGTCTATGCTCAATAAGATGTCACCGTTTTTTGTAATTGTGTTTTCATTTATTTTTCTGAAAGAAAGGCTGACGGCATTTCAGATACTTACGGTTGCGGGAGCATTTGCAGGCAGTATGTTCATCATCAAACCCAGCTTTCAGCTCGTTGAGTTTTTCCCTGCGCTTATGGGATTTATCGGCGGAATGGGTGCGGGACTTGCTTACACCTGTGTGAGATATTTAGGTCAGAATGGTGTAAAAGGACCTGTTATCGTGGCGTATTTCTCAGGATTTTCCTGTCTGGTCACATTGCCGTTCCTTATTTTTGACTATCACCCTATGACGGTCACGCAGGTGCTTTGTCTGCTGGGTGCAGGTACTGCGGCGGCAGGAGGACAATTCTCGGTAACAGCTGCTTACACCTATGCCCCCGGTAAGGAGATATCGGTTTATGATTATTCACAGCTTATATTTACTACTATTCTGGGCTTTTTCTTCTTTGGGGACATACCTGACGGCTGGAGCTTTTTAGGATACTTTATCATTGTGGCTATGGCTGTACTTGTTTTTCTTTATAATAACGTATGGCACAAATCCGAGGAGAAATAGCGGACCGCGCTTTGCGGCAGTTCGTCTTGTTATTTTTAATTGACACAGTACATATTTTGATGTATAATTATTATATATTGAAATACAAAGGGGGATTTTATATATGGGCAGAGGAGGACGCGGAGGCGGCGGCGGCCGCAGTCACAGCAGCGGTGGCAGCAGAGGTTTCAGTTCCCATTCGAGCAGCGGACGTTCAAGAGGAGGTTACAGCGGCTTTGGCGGCGGAGGTTCCAATTTCAATTCAGGGCATAATTCCCGCGGACCTACGTTTTATGGAGGACCGAGCTTTTTCGGAGGTCCGCATATTTATCATCAGCCAAGGAATAATCTTTATTACCGTGCTCCTATGATGAGTTTTAATCCGTTAAGCTTTGTATTCCGCACATTCAGAAACATTTTTATCGGAATACTTATTTTCGTCATAATTATTACAATAGCAAGTACCGGGGCTTCAAATTCGGAAATAACACGTTCGACAGTCAAGAGGACAAAGCTTGACAGTTCAATGGTCACAGAGCTTGACGAATATTACACCGATAATCTTGGCTGGATAGGCAGCAGCTACACTTTAGAGCGCGGAATGAAAGAGTTTTACAGGCAGACAGGCGTACAGCCTTATCTGTATTTGTGCAATAACATTGACGGGGATTACAGCGGTTATTACACAGAGAGTATGCAGGAGGAATTCGGCAACAAGCTTTATGAGGAGCTGTTTGACGACGAGGGACATATTCTTCTTGTATTCTGTGAATACCGTAGTTCGGAATACGTTTCATTCTGCATTGTCGGAAACGCAGCCAAAACTGTCATTGACGAGGAGGCAAGAGAAATTCTGCTGGACTATGTCGACCATTATTACTATTCAGATTATGAGGACGATGAATTTTTCTCCCTTGCTTTTGAAAAGGCAGGTGGCAGAATTATGACTGTCGAAAGAAGCAAGGGCTGGATCGTTGCTGTTGCGGTAATTCTGCTGATCGCGCTTATAATACTGTTCAGACAGCTTGAAAAGCGCAGAGAGAAAAAGCTGGAGGAGATGAAAGCCGCGCAGGATATTCTTAATACTCCGCTTAATGAGTTCAGCGATGACAATGTGGAAAATCTTGCAGAAAAATATAAAAACGATCAGTAGGAGGCAATATGGGTATTTTTTCGAGAATAAAAGATATGGCTTCCTCAAATATTTCGGATTTTAAAGATCGCAGCGATAAAAGCGAGGAAAAAATAAACGAATATCTTACCGAACGTGCCATAGAGCTTGCGGATATAAAAAAGTCTGCTGCCGAGCTTATGGCTATTGAAGTCCGTCTTGACAGAGAAATAACCGAATGTCAGGGGCAGATCGAGCGTTTTGAGGATCTGGCTAAAAAAGCATTGGCGGCAGGAAGCGAGGAGGACGCCCGCACTTTTCTGAAAAAGAAACACGAGCTGGAGCAGAAAAAGGCGGGACTTGACCAAAAGCACACAGAGGCTCAAGTAAATACGGAAAAAGTAAAGAAAACATATAACTCAATGGTTCGCGAGATAAATGAGATTCAGACAAAGCTAAAGCTTTTAAAGGGCAGGGAAACTGCCGCAGACGCCGCAATAACCTACGGAAAAATGGGCGGTAACTCCGATATAGACAGCGAATTTGACAAGCTTGAACGTACGGCTGACAGCAAGTCCTCTGCTGCCGATGCAAAAAGCTACGCTCAGGAGGACGAGCTTTCAAGAGAGATTGAAAAGCTCCGCAGGCAAATGGGGAATGACGGGCAGGAATAATTGGATTGTTGGATAATTTGTATTTAAGGCAACATCGCACAAAGAGAGTGTGCGGTGTTGCTTTAAGATCTGAAAGACCTGATCGGAAATTTCCGATACAACCTACGGTTGAGTCGGAACAATTTCTCATAAACATATATAATATTGTTTTTTCAACTATGTAATTGGCTATGTCTGTAGTC
>CAYNPW010000133.1:0-3496 GCA_964399215.1 uncultured Ruminococcus sp.
GACGCACTCCACCCATTTTCTCTTTTCAAACCGGTTTCTAGAGGTTCCCATAAAATTTTTCGGAAGCTTCATTCGGTTTGTTCGGAAAGATATGGCTTTCGTGCAATACCTTACATTTTATGGTCGTGTGATAATATTAAGGCAATACCGAACAAAGAGCGACTTGCGCCTTTATTCGGTATTGCCTTAAATTGTTTACTCGTGGAACTGCCGTTCAATTTTCTGCCGTGTCTATTGACAAACTTTAATTTCAATGATATAATAACCATAATATAACATATTGCAATATAAAACGACAATTTATAATAGATTTATAGTTAAGCGTGGCTTGTTTATACCATATTTAAAAGCCGCACACTGCAGTGTACCCAAAGGAGGACTGCGCAAAGGAAACGTGTCCTACAATAAATGTCATTAGGGAACCTCTATAAACCTCCTTCACGGCAAATCCTCTATTGGTTCGGTCATCTGCTTCGTTATCAGACCTTGTAAGACAGCAAGTATTACTGCGGTCTGATGCCTTGCATCTGACCGAACCAATGGACGAGGCTTTGCTCGTGTCCCGGTTTATAGAGAACCCCATTATTGAGTTTAAAACTTCGTCTTTACGGTTTATGAGGGTTCCGGAGGTTGCCTTATGCGGTTTGTCTTTGCTTTATACGGAAGGATTTGGAATAATGTTTGATGAATTGAATACGCTTGGAGTTGATACCGGGGAAGGAATTTTTCGGTTTATGAACAATGAGGCGCTTTATAAGCAAATGCTCATCGCTTTTGCGGAAATGATAAGAGAGGCACAGGTCACGACAGAGTTTGACGACAAGAGCTATGATAAGGAGATCGAAAAACTTCACGCTCTTAAGGGAGCGGCGGGAAATCTGTCAATCGGATCTCTCTATACTGCATACGCCGAGATCGTTCGTCTTTTAAGGGAAGGAAATATTGCGGAGGCAAAGACCGAGATAACAAAAATCCTGCCGACGCAGCATAAAATAACAGAATGCATTGAAAAGTATTCATAATTGGTTTTGAGGGATTTTATTATGGATTTTAACAATAAATCTATTCTGGTCGTTGACGATCAGGAAATAAACCGGGTCATGCTGGCTGAAATATTTAAAGCTGAGTATAATGTTATAGAGGCTTCAAACGGCAGAGAAGCTCTTGATGTTATAAACGGGGGTGCGGATGTGGGAGCCGTGCTTTTAGATCTTATCATGCCCGATACCAACGGTCTTGTCGTTCTGAAAAACATGAATGAAACAGGACTTATAAAAAAGATTCCGGTGCTTATCGTAACGGGCGCCGAGGACAGAGATATGCTGGTGGAGGCATATAATCTTGGTGCTACCGATATCATTGCAAAACCCTTTATTCCCTATTTCCTGAGACGGCAGATTGTGAATGTTATGGAACTTTACAGCCATAAAAACGAGCTTGAGGTTATCGTGTCAGAGCAGGTCGCCAAGTTTAATAAGATGAACCGCTCTATTGTAGAGGCTTTGGCGAATATAATAGAATTTCGTGACCTCGAAACAGGAAAGCACGTTAAAAACGTATGCGGAATGACTAAAAAACTTATGATAAAGCTGAAAAAAATGTACCCCGAATATAATCTGCCTATGGAGGAGATCGACAAGATCTCTATGGCTGCCGCCCTGCACGATGTGGGAAAGATCTCGATACCCGACACGATCTTAAACAAGCCGGGAAAGCTTACCGGGGAGGAGTTTGAGATAATGAAGCAGCATACGGTAAAGGGATGTGAACTGCTTGATAAGGTAAAGGATATAATAGAACCGGAGCTTTACAGATACTGCTACGACATTTGCAGACACCACCACGAAAGATGGGACGGCAAGGGTTATCCCGACGGAGTTAAGGGAAATGAAAATGAGATATGGTCGCAGGTCGTGAGCGTAGTCGACGTATATGACGCTCTCACATCGGACAGAGTTTACAAAAAAGCTTTCTCGCATGACGTTGCGGTCAATATGATCTTCAATGGCGAATGCGGACAGTTCAACCCGGATATTTTGAAAGCGTTTAAGGCGGTGCATTATGAAAAGTGAGTCGGAAATCGACATCAATACAAACGATACGGCAAAAAAAGAGGGAAAGCTTTTCTTTTTAAGACACGGAGCTGTAATTTTGCTGTTATCGATCGCACTTCTTACGGGTTACAGCTTTCTTATGATGAATGCAATAGATGTGACCATAAGCAGCATAAGCGAGGTCTATATGTCCGAGATAAATCTACAGCTTCAGCAGAAATTCAAATCTATTATGGAGCTGAGATTTTCACAGGTTGATATGCTGTTAGAGCAATTATCTTCCGATATATATAACGACAGCGATGCCGTTTACAGCACGATAAGGGAGCAGGCAGCATACAGGAATTATCCCTTTGCGGGCTTTCTGGACGAGGACTACAAGCTTCACTGCGTCTATGGACCGAATCTGACCATAGAGGGTGATAATGATATTAAATCCTCTATTGCATATGACGGCAATGTTCTGGAATACGCTACGGACGGAAACGGCACGAAATATCTGCTGTACGGACGTGGTACGACAGATTATACTCTGGATAGCGGAAATCAATGCTCCGCTTTTGTGGTAGCTATAGAAATGAGCCGTATGCACAAGGCGCTTTTTCTGGATTCAGAAGAGGGAAACGTATATACCCATGTTATAAACAGCAACGGCGATTTCGTCATAAGCAACGGTATCATAGGTGAAGATAATTATTTTGACGGCGTTAAGAGTATGGAGATCGTTGACCAAAAGGAAGCTGAAAAATGCGTAAACGAGCTTAAGTACGCTATTTCAGCCGATAAACAGTACACTTTTAGTTATATCTTGAATAATAATCAGTTTTACGTATACTGCTCTCCTTTTTCGGATAACAGCATGTGGTACTATGTTACCGTAATTAGCAGTGACATTTTTGACGAATATTTTGACAGACTGAATAATATGAGATTTTTCGCTACCGTGACCGTTGTTGTAATTCTTTTGCTGGCTATATCCGTAATGATCTGGACTTATTACAAAAAAAATAATAAGCAGCTCAAAGAGCTTAATGATGCAAGAAAGCTTGCCTTAAAGGAAAGCAATGCCAAGACGGAATTTTTGTCCAGCATGAGCCATGATATCCGCACTCCTATGAACGCCGTTATGGGTATGACAGACATTGCCCTGCGGCACATAGACAATAAGGAAAGGGTTAAGTACTGCCTTGAAAAGATAGACATGTCCTCAAAGCATCTTCTATCTATGATAAATGATATTTTGGATATTTCCAAAATAGAGAGCGGAAAAATGGAGCTTTCATTAAGGGCAGTCTCCATTAAGTCTATGACAGACGACCTTGTGGCTCTTTCTCAGTCCATGCTAAAGGAGAAAGGACAGAAATTTGATGTTTTTATCCACAAAATTATAGCGGAAGATGTTTATTGCGACGATATAAGACTTTATCAAATTCTGGTAAATA
>CAYNPW010000134.1:0-3400 GCA_964399215.1 uncultured Ruminococcus sp.
ACTGAGCCGTCCTCGCTTGTGACTATGTAAAGCGTGTTGGTGTTATGCGGAATGCTTGTATACTCGCTTTCCGTAAGCTTTTTTATGTTCACTGTATCTGAAATATATCCTGTAGGCTTTGAGCCATGCGCTGACGGAAGGACTTCAATAACAAAGCCTGCCGAGATCGTTTTATGTTCTTCGCCTCTTATTACCCGTATATCCGCTCTTGCCCTGCCCGAGACTTCAAGCATTTCATCTGTGAGATATACTCCATAGTGGGTAACTTCGTCGTTATACTGAGCACGCATACATTGTGCGGTAACAAGCGCTCCGTCGGGGCGCTGTACTCGAATTTCGGCAGTACTGTCCGGATCGTACCAGTATCTGCCGTCCCTGCTGTCAAACAGCGTTACATCTAACGTACGAATAGTATTGTCAAACTGTTTCGCCTTGATTATGACAACACTTTCCTCGCATGAAAGGTCAAGGGTTATTTCAGTTGAATAACTGTTTTTACTTGGCATTTTGTCCTCCTAGTTAATATTAATAGTTGTGTGCAAACACATTAGCCCATATATTGCCTGTTTCTCCCTCAAGATAAATAGTTCGTTCCCCGCTGGAGTTGTACATTGATAGCTGACGGTTGTTTGTATCAAGATAGAATGTGCTGTGACCTCCCGCATATGTGGTTATATTTCCGTAGTCGGACGAAATATTTATTTTTAATTCATCATTCCAGTAGCAGTTTATAGCACCTGCCTGAATAACAATATTTCCGCCTATTGTTGAATTAGTAACCTTGATTTGCAGCGGTGACAGCTCCATAGTCCAATCACCGCAGGACAGCTTGATAACGTCGTAGTTCTCGTCGTCCGTTTCGATGTGGATACTTCCGCCCAAAATTTCGATTGCCTTTGCAATGACCTTTCCGTCCTCACCGACCTCGAAAGTGCCGTTGCCGTTGTTGAATTTCAATCCCGTAAGCGTAAGAGCTGTGATAAAACTTGCCACAAGATTTCCGTCAATAGTCCAAGCGTTGGCATACGGTCCCTCTTTGGCAGAACCGCCGTCTGCACGTCCCATTTTCTTTGCAAGTTCGGGCGTCCAAAACCCTATTCCCGCGCAGTTTAACTGTATACAGCTTGTGCAGGTATCAATACTTTTGGTGTCCATAATGAGAATGCGCTCGGGCTTTTCGGACGGGTCGAGAATGACGTTTCCGCCCTGTGCGCCTGTAATTAATGCAGTCGCGTTGTCCACACGATCGTTTATCACGCTCATGTTGCGGAACTGGCTTTCCTCCAGCTTTGCCGCAAAGGACTTTGATTTCTTTGCGGTCAGACCTGTCATAGTCTCGAATTTATCGCCGAAAGTCAGCTCCGACAAATGGGGACTGTCAAGGTTCAATGTCATACCGATAATGCGCAAGTCCTCGTCAATGCCCATAAGCGGATTTACAAGACGGTATGTGTTTCCCAGCTCGAACTCCTCGAAATCCATTCCGATAGCGGACAGATCGAGGGCGGTCACGGAGTACTGCGCTTTCGCTTTGTTCATTTGGGCAAAATGTGCCTTACCCTTTGCCAGAAGATTTGCGGGAACGGTAACGTCGTCCCATGTTTCACAGCCCACGATAATGCCGTATTTGGCGATCATTTCCTCGTCGTCAAGATAGTCTACACCGCCGTTTACCGTGCCTATACGCACCCTGTCCTCACTGTCGTCAAGCTTTGCGCCCAGCGGATAAAAACGCGTTACAATGCTTGTTTCGTCCACTGAGCGGGTGACGGATTTCAAATTTACCGCAAGCTCGATGACCGTGTCTGTGCCTCTGCCTATGCGGTCGAGGTAGTCCAGATAGACCTTACCGTCCTGATCTCTTATCTGCAATTCTCCGCCGAACTTGTCGATCAATTTTTCGGAAATGGTCTGCAAAGTAGTGTCCCAGTTTTTGACGTACTGATAATTATTGCTGTCGGTGATCGTGACCTGTCCTGTGTAGATTTTTTTGTCTGCCTGCGAATTTCGGTTGTGCTCCGTCAAAAAGTCCAGCAGTACCATTCTTACGCCGTTTGAGGCGGTGTATGTTCCGTAGGGCTGTAATGTGTCGCACAGCCAGCCGAGCCGTCCCTCGCAGGTGACGGACTTGCAGATCTGACCCTGCTCGTCCATACTGTCGGAGACGGTGAGGACGCGCCCGATAAACTCTGATTTTCCGTCCTTTTGGCGGACTGCCGTTATTTTAGTCCGCAGATCGTAAAGCATATCATACGCGGGATTGTTGGGGTAAACGGTAAACGTAAAGCTGTCTATGGCATTTATCTCGCGGCGTATCTGTCCGCCCGAAATTCGGCTTTCGCTGTTTTTCCCGTCGCTGATCACTGTGGAGTTTCCGTCGTTTTCTATTGTTATTGTGTACATCAAAGTACCTCCTTACGGTTTATCATATATACCTCTGCGGAGCGTATGCCCGAAACTATGATGATATTTCCGCCCTCTGACAGTACAGTTTCGCTAATATCTCCGCTGTTGTTGAGACGGAAAGTAATATCTGTGTCGCCCCGTCTGCACCTTATGGGATTGTTCTGTGCTGATATGCTGTCGTTAAAGGTCATTGCCGAAATACTTCTGAGCATTGTCATGTCTGAGGTGAATCTGATCATGTTTGCATTCGGGTATTTTTCCGCAGAATAACGGTAAACCTCCAGTCTGCCGCCGTACTGCTCAGCCTCAGACTCAGCAGTAATATCTGCGGTGTTTCCGTCTGTATCTACGATCTGCATTTGTCCCGCCGCATTTGGACTTAAATATGCAAATACAGCAATTTCTTCTGGAGTTTCATCTGTTACTGCATATTCCCAAACTCCCTGACCGGCTGAATTAAATACAATATCTGTGCATACGCTGTCGGTAGTGGTTATTTTCAGAGTGCCGCCCGACTTCGAAATATACCCGAAGGTGTTGCCTGCAAATGCGGGGACGGCAGGGATAAGGGTTATGTTCTGCTTGCCGTTGGATAGGTAGGGGGCGGCTATAAAATTTACCGATAACTCGGCAACATTACGGCTCAGTTGTGTAAATCCGTCTGTTGAAATTCGTGCGGTAACATTTTCAAACTGCCAGCCTATAATACTGTCAAATTTCAGTGTGCCGTTTCTGGTGCTTGTAAGCCACTTGACTATTTGCGTGTACTTGTCATACAGATCTGTTTCATCTGCTCCTATCAGATTAAAAACGACATTAAGCTGGCGTCTTTTATAGATAGGCTTTCCGCTCATAAAACTGAAATCATAACAGCCGTCCATATATGGAACTTCCTGCTCGATAATTACCTGCTCAGGCAGATTTATTTTTTTTGATTTTATGGATACACCGAAATCCAGATATGAATTAAATCGGTTAAATGTAATACTGTCCG
>CAYNPW010000135.1:0-3395 GCA_964399215.1 uncultured Ruminococcus sp.
ATCATTTTTATCGATCTCGTCAATCGCCTGAGCCTTAAAGCACTGCACTTCATAAGGCAGATTCATCCGAAATGTACCTGTGATACCTTCCGGCTTTACTGTGACGTTAGCAAAGCCATGTCCCGGATTGTTACCGATAGAGTCAACCTTTCCGTTGAATATATCCGCATACTTATCGGCGGGCATTTCAAAAGCAATTTTCTGTTTAAAACTTCCCATATACGAGTTTAAGCCCTTGGTTTCGCCCGCTGTAATGACAATGGTAATTCCCTTTGACAGTCCGTCCCTGCAAAGCTTTGCCAGTTTTTCCTGATATGCAGCGTAACGTGATTCATCTATAAAGGCGTTTATATTGTCGATTATAAACGTAGTATGTATAGGCTGATTTTCTGAGGCTTCCCTGTAATTTTTGCCGTTCAGAGTTTTGATATTATCTTTTAAGATATTATCCATTATTTTAAAAACACGTTTTACATATTCCTCGTTTGAATTGTCAAAATACGTAGATACCAACGGCATACTGCGGTATTCTGACAAAGCTCCGCCAAAGTCAAGAATGAATATCTGTTCCTGATTTTCATCGTACCGTTTATGAAGAATATTGACAAGTGTTTTAATAAATGTCGTTTTTCCGCTCATAGCCGAACCGAACAATATCAGATTGGAATCGAGCAGATCCACGGTAAATGCCGGCTGCATCTGAATTATCGGTATATCAAATTTGCCTAAAGTACACAGAATTTTTTCTCGGCTCAATTCAAACCCTCCCAATCTGTTTTATCCATAATTACTCCCGGCAGAGGAGGCAAAAATATCTGACGAGGCTTCTCCATATTTTCGCCTATGTCAATAATAGTTTTGACAATATACGCAAGCTGAGTATCATGTTCACTGACGTTTTCACTGCGCTTCTTCTCAATAATATTGTCCTTTTTTGAAGAATAGAAATCGCTATTGAATTTGCCTGAATTAGCTGCCTGTGTAACAATGACTGCAGGCTCAATATTAAGATTTTTATTTGCTCCCGTGTAAGCCGACTGAAAATACTCAAATCTCGTACCCGTCCCTACAAGAAGGTATGCTCGTCCATTGAGGGGCATAGTGGGAGCTGCGGCGGCAGGACTTCCTATCATTTCTTTTGAAGCCTGCTTTGTGGCTACTTTAAGGCATATTCTTGCCTTAGAATTTACACGGATATCGTCGGTGATAGCGCCCTCGATATTCTGCGACACAAGGATAATGTGGAAACCTAATGTACGTCCAACACGAGCAATAGTCGTTATCTCCGCAATAAAGTCAACATCGTTGCTCTCGCTTGAAAAACGCTTCAGCTCAGTAAACTCGTCAACAACCAGAACAAGATGCGACAGGGGAGAAAGTTCGCTCAGATCCTTGCCGAGGATTTCTTTCTGCTTTTCGTTAAGCTTCTTTTTCAGCTTTTCAATCTCTCCGCCGTTTTCGCCGTCGACTTCAAGTTCTTTTATTTTTCTGATAAGCCTCAGCGCTCTGATATACGAGTCAACGTTATCAACTCCGAAGCTTGAAAGCAGCAATTTACGCCTTTTTATTTCAGCGTTAAGTGTTTCAAGAAAACGCTTCAGCATATATGCGGCGGACGTTCCCTCATCCTCGCCCGCCGTATCTGTTACTACTCCAACGCAGTGCGGAAGATCTCCCAGACGGTCGGAAAAGCCGCCACATTTCATATCTACAAGCATGAGATTAAGATCCATCGGAGAAAATTTCATACACAATCCTATCAGATATGTAATTATTGTTTCGGATTTACCGGAGCCCGTAGTTCCCGCAACAAGCATATGAGGTCCGTCAGCTTTCTCGTACAGATCAAGATACATTGCGCCGTGCTCGTGCTTTCCTATCGGAACACAGAGATTTCTGGTCACGTCGTTTTTGGCGATATCCTCCCAGCTTTCTCGGATGCTTGATTTGACTTCGCCGTTTTCCAACTTTTCCGAATTATATCCGTACAGCTCAAACAAAGTGACCATAGACGGGACTTTACCGTTTTCCGCAATACGTGTGTAATAGATCGCGCTGAGCTGTCTGAATGCAAGATTAAACTTATCGTCATAATTTTCAGAACCAAACATATATCTGTTCTGAAAATATTTGTACTCTATCAGCTTATCGGTATCGTTTGCCTTGGTTTTATCGCCTTTGTCCTCGCTTAAAACATTTAAGGTTTCTCTGCTCAGAACGTTATATCTCAGGCTGACTTTTCTTTCCTTTTCATTATCTTTATCAATATTGACGATATTTCCGCAGTATTTTGGAAGCAAATCCTTTACGGGCTGAATGAAAATAAAGGTAAGTCCAAGCGAGTTAACATAAGGTTCTCCCTCTTTCGGAACCTCCGGCAGAAACTTTGAAAAGCCTGTTTCCTTGATATCGTAATCACAGAAAATCACACATACTATCTGCGTAAGCGAACCCTCGGATACCGATTCATCGGCATCATCTTTTTTATTGTTGGAGCGGCTGTTCATAATACTGAGAAGCTGTCCGAAAACTATACCGGAGCTGTCCTTATCGAACACAAACTGAGAAACTCCGTCAAGCAGTTCGTTCGTATGCGGCAGATATTTATAGTTCTTCAGTATTTCATTCTGCTTTTCAATTTTGTCCTCCTTATCGAAAAAGAAAACAAATTGCAGATCCTCGGGAGAGTGATAATATGCCAGTTCAAAAACAACGTGCTGAATAAAACGATGAGACGTCTGAACATCATTTGATATAACTCCCAAAGCTCCGCAGTTTTTCAGATCTATCAGCAAAGGCGGTTTTTTACCGCTGTCGCTTCTGAGATAGTTAAAGCCGATGACCTCGTCGTTCTTGCTGTCCACGCCTTTGTTTGCAAAGTTATACGCCAAATCGGTAAGGAGAAACTTATTCCGCTCCATCTCAGCCATTTCCTCCGGCGACAGCTTTTTCAGCTTTCTGTTCTTTTTCTTTGAGGGAACTATTATCTCGATCTCGTCCTTGTTACGCCGCATTTTGTAATAAATATCGTAAAAGATATCATCCCTTTTCTCGCTTTTTATCTCAAAAAGCGGCTTGACCTCGTCAGATGTGCCAAGCGATATCTTCATTAAATCATTATCGTTCTGCGATCTTGAAAAAATAATACCGTTGATCTCAGCGGTATTTTTAAACAGAAGATCGTGGAGGGGCAGCAAGTAGAACTGCCGGACGACTGGAAATATTTAGGTGGCGCCTGGCTGCTGCCAAAACCTGCGGAGGCCCAGAGGGTCTGCTTTGGGGGTACTCTGCGGGAGTTCTGGGAAAACGGGCGTTTGCACATTGTGAACGAGGGGGCCACTGTTGTGTTGGCGGTTCCCTGCGACATGGAAATCGCCGGCTATGGTACAGAGCAT
>CAYNPW010000136.1:0-3270 GCA_964399215.1 uncultured Ruminococcus sp.
AATCCCAAACGTCTTGACGCCTCCTGCTGTAAAGTGGAAGTCGTAAAAGGCGCTGCGGGGCTTTTTCTGTGAACGCTCTTTTTTACTTTATCTATTACAAATTCTGCGTCCTTAAGTCTTGCAAGAACAGCGTCAGCTTCTTCCTTGCTTTTCAGTTCTGCTTTTTTGCCGTCTATGGTATTAAGCTTAGCCGAAAAAGCTTTTTTGCTTGACTTTGCAAGGAATTTTCCGTCTATAGACCAGTACTCCTGCGACACAAACGCTCTGATCTCATTTTCTCTGTCGCAGATCATCTTAACGGCAACGGACTGAACTCTTCCCGCAGAAAGACCTCGTCTGATCTTTCTCCACAGAAAAGGAGACAGCTTATAGCCTACGATCCTGTCAAGAATTCTTCTAGCCTGCTGCGCATTCACCAGATTTAGGTCAATAGTCCTTGGATTATCCATACCCGCTTTGATACCGCTTGCAGTAATCTCATTAAAAGCGACGCGGTTTTTTTCGTTCATATCCAGATCTAAAAGCTGAGCCAAATGCCATGAGATAGCCTCTCCCTCACGGTCAGGGTCTCCCGCAAGATATACCCTGTCGCATTTTTTCGCTTTTTTCTTGATGTCCTTGATAAGACTTTCCTTATCCTTGATGTTTATATACTGAGGTTCAAAGTCATTATCAATATCTACCCCAAGTTTGGATTTAGGCAAATCACGAAGATGACCCATAGACGCAACAACTTCGTAATCGCCGCTCAAATATCTTTTTACTGTTTTCGCCTTATGAGGCGACTCTACTATAACTAAATTTGACAAATCTATTCTCCGTTCTTAAAATTATAGCCCGAACATTTTACCCGGGAGAGATTTAACAATCCCCTCCAGTTCAAGCTCTGTCAGCACAGCAAAAACCTCTGAAATATCAAGCTGCACCTCTGCGGAAATTTCGTCCGCAAGCATATTTCTGTTTTCCAGCGATCTGCATATCTTCGATTGTATATCGTCAAGAGACGAATAATCGATCTGAGTTTTTTTCTTCGCATCAGCGGACTTTTCCGTTTTGCTCTCATTGACTCTTTTCTTAACCGGCTTATCCTTTGTCCGATTTTTCTCATCGGCAAAAAATCCGGAATCCTCGGCAGGAAGATTATAACCCTTAGAGGAATATTCAAGATCGTAAAATCTACCGTCGGAAAGTATGTAAACCACATCGTCCGCCGAAAACACTGTATGGCAGCCGTTTCTCAGAAGATCTCTCTGACCGAAATAACGCTTGTCATAAATATCATGAGGCGGCACTGCAAACACAGGCTTTCCTTGATATGTAGCATGGCTGAAGTTGTCAAGACCATGACTGTCCCTGGCTGCCTCGATAAACAGAACACCTACTGAAAGCCCAACAGAAATTCGGTTTCTTGCCGAAAACGAGCCTCCCGAAATCTTGCAGCCGGGATAATACTCGGAAATTATCACACCGCTGTGCGCTATTATGTTTTTCAGTTCACTGCTTCCCCTAGGATAATCCTGTTCAATAGGAGTACCGCAGACAGCAACAGGAAAACTGTTCTTCGCGACTGAAACGGCGTTAACGCGCTGATCTATGCCCTCCGCAAAACCTGAAACAAGCACAAAGCCCCTGTCTGCAAGCTCTCCGCACAGTCTGTCGGTCACGTCCAGCGAATACTGAGACGGTTTTCTCGTACCAACAACGGTCAGCATACATTTATCGGTTAAAAAGTCAAAGTTACCCTTATAAAACAGCATTGCGGGAGGATTAGCGATCCTCCTTAGCTGAGAGGGATAGCCCTCACTTTCGTAACATAAATAATTCTGCCCCAGTTCGGTACATTTTTGTAAAACTTCCTCAGCATTTTCTATTGAAAGCTTATCGGCTCTTTCATATTCGGCTTTGGTGACCGAAGTTATCTTATGCTCTCTTACAGAATGCACAAACGCATCTATACCGTCAAAGTTATCGGACATTGCCCACAGCCTTTTACTGCCCACTCCGAAAACCATAACCGCCCATAACCATAAAGCCTCACGTTTAGACAATGTGCTCTCCCCTTTACAAAATTATCTGAACATCTCCCACAGGATAATTCCTCCGGCCATAGCTGCATTAAGAGAATTGATGTTTCCCTGCATTCTGATAGTAATTTTTTCATCGCAGACATTTGCATCTTCCTCAGAAAGTCCGTTCCCCTCGTTCCCTATGACTACGGCACAGTTACCGGAAAAATCACATTCCGTCACAGAAACTGCACTGCTGTCCACAACTGCGGCGCAGGTTTTGATACCGTACCTTCCAAATAGTCTGCAAACCTCGGAAAGTCCGCCGCTGAAATAAATATTAAGTCTGAACACAGAGCCCATAGCCGAGCGTATAGTCTTTGGATTATAAAGCTCACAGCAGTTATTGCACATGACCACGCCGTCAATTCCAACAGCGTCGGCAGTCCTCAGTATCGTACCCACATTGCCCGGGTCCTGAAGATTATCAAGAACAAGGTATTTGCCTCCATTGGAAAAGTCGCCTTGCTCCAATATTTTTTCCTCGGAAAACGCAATGACAAATACTCCCTGAGAATTCTTAGTTTCGCTCATACATTCGCTTACAGCATCACTTACAGTAAAAAAATTATCCTGAGAAAACAATTCATCGGGTATATAACGCGAATACTTTTCAAGCGAACTTTCGGCTGCAAAAGCCGCATATATCCTAAGCTCTCCCGTCATATATTTTTCAAAAGCCTCTGAGCAAAGCCTTGCTCCTTCAAGAACAAAAAGCCCCTCCTCGCGCCTTGCCTTCTTACTCTGAGAAAGCTTTCTAAATAGCTTTACCTTGGGATTATCCCTACTAATAATATGCAGCTTTATTCACCTCTTATACGAAAAATCACCAACCTTATTATAGAACAAAACACGCAGGTTTGAATTTAAACATGCGTGTTATTGACTATTAAAGAGCAGCCTTAGCCTTCTCTACTATTGCTGTAAAGCCGGCAGGGTCATTGATAGCGATTTCGGAAAGCATCTTTCTGTTGAGACTGATGCCAGCCTTGTTTACGCCGTTCATAAATGTAGAATAGTTGATTCCGTTAATCTTGCATGCAGCAGAAATTCTCGTGATCCAGAGTCTTCTGAAATCTCTCTTCTTCTGCTTTCTGCCAATGTAAGCATACTGACCGGACTTCATCACAGCCTGCTTAGCCATTTTAAAATGCTTGCTCTTTGCGCCGAAATAGCCCTTTGCAAGCTTAAGAGTTTTATTTCT
>CAYNPW010000137.1:0-3153 GCA_964399215.1 uncultured Ruminococcus sp.
GGGTAGCAGCCGCTTTTTTTACCCTTAAGGCTTTCTTTACAATACGACCTCTCATATACTCGAATATGTAGTATCTGTTCTCACCGTAATCGCCCGCAGCGGTTATCTGATGCCGCTTGTGTATCACACGCAGCTCAAGCAGTCTGTTTATCAGTGCAATGACCTCGCTGCGCCTGAGTTTCAGCATTTGCGCAAGGTCTGAGTAGCTGTGGAAAAACATATTTGTGCTGTTTCCTCTGAGCTTGCAGAAAAGCGCGTAGCAAAGCAGTTCCTTTGGGGTAAGCTGCTTTGCGGCTGTTCGGTTTACTCTGAAATACCTGCCTTCGATCTTTTTCAGAGTATATATGTATGTGCCGAGATGTCTGTTTGAGTTAAGCTTTCTTTCCTTTGAAACTATAACGCCAAGCTTTTCAAGCCTTGAAACAGCTCTGGAAACCGACTCAACGCTGATCTTACAAGCCTGAGCGATAGTAGCCTGCTTCACCTTTACACAACTGCCCAGCAGGCTGTCAAAGCCGTAAGCCTGCTGAATTGAATAGAGATATGCTGCCACTGAAAAATCAGACGGCAGCATTTTTGTCTCCGTAAGACTGTTGGGTAAATAAAAATAGCTGTATGTGGTCTTCATAGAGCCAATTTCCTTTCTGTCTTCATATTTGCCGGTTATCTTCCGAACAAAATACTTGTCGGTTATATTTTGTGATTATCAGGTACAAATTCCATAATGTCGCCTATATTACAGTGTAGATAACTGCAAATACGCAGCAGTATTCCCGTATTGACATTGCTGTTCTTTGTGAGCTTTGCAATGGATGCGTGACATATACCTGTTTCTCTGCTTAAAGCACGTTTACTTATTCCTCTGTCGGAAAGAGTTCTCCATAATTTGTCATAGCAAAATTTCATAGATGACCTCCCAATTCTAATCCGGAACAAATTCCATTATATCCGTTACGTCACAGTTTAAAAAAGCGCAGATCTTTAAAAGAGAATCTGTGTTGACATTGCAGTGTTTCCCAAGCTTGGCAATAAAATTTGTACTTACACCTATGCTTGTTCTCAAATCTTCTTTTGTCATATTCTTCTCCGAGAGAAGCTGCCACAGTTTATCATAACAAAAATACATAAAAATCCTCCTTTTTTGACGTTATTATACCACTATGTTCTGCAAAAGTCAAGATACCTTACCTTCTGTTCTCAATGTAACCCTGCAAAAGCTCCAGAACCTGCGGATCAAGAGAACGTTTTATCTTGAAGCGATTCAAAAGTATTATGCACTGTTCGATATTATTTTCGGCAAGATAGCTTGAGAATTCTCCTCCGGATCTGCTGTCTGCCTCCTCGATCGCAAGCTTGATAGGGGAGCTTGCAATGGGCTTGCGGTTATAACGATTATCACCGGAATAGCTGTTACTGAAGTTTGGACTAGCCTCCGTCCGAAAAGAAAAAGCCGGCTCATTGGGATTAATGCCCGCAGGATATTCTATAGCCTCGATAGCCTCGTCAAAATACCTGAACGGGAACAGCCAGTCGGAAATATTACACCGCTCTGAGTTTAAAGGTATATCGTCAATGCTGACTTTCCGTATTTTCAGCTTGTAGTAGAAATCAAATTTTGACATTATCGGATACATTCTGTGATGCTTGACAATAGTCTCGCCGTATTCAAGCACAGAAAGCTCGGTAGGTGATTTAAGCTGCTTGCCCTTGTAGCTCTGGTTCTCCGACAGCTCGTCGCTGAGCTTGCCGCTGTACGTCTTGTACTCGACTGTTTTTGTACCCAGTATCTTGCTGATGAATTCATTCGTTTCGGGATCTCCCGAATAAATATAGATCCAGTTGGCGCAGTTCTCACGGATAGTTTTAGCTTCCTGTTCGTATTTTGCGTCGAGTTGGTTAAGCCCCTGTACATATAGATACCAGCCTATATTACGGCTTCGGGATACCATTATTTTGTTGTCCATACCGGGGATCCTGACCATATTACCGAATTCATCCAGAACCATATTAACGCGTCGCTCAAGTCCTTGAAGTCTGTTTTTGAAAATATATTCTACCATCGTCAGATAGCATTGATTGATGAACATTGAGGCAAGAACGTGTCTTGTGGGACGGTCATCAGGAACTATCATATATATTACAAACGGACGATCGTCGTTCAGTAAGGCGTCAAGGTCTATATCATTGCCCGTCGTCAGACGTACAATGCCCGTGTCTGTTCCGAATATCTCGATGTTATCGGCAAGAGTAGCGCAGATACTGCTTTTCATTTCGCCTGTTGCAAAGCTTGTAGTAGCATAAGCCGCTTTTGCAAGAGAGCCTGCGGGCAGACTTTTGAAAAGTGTATCCAGCTTGTTCTTAGGCATTGCCACGCCGTCCTGAACGGTCATTTCTTCTTTGCCGTATTCGAGAAAGAGCTGATACGCGCTTGGCAAATTGACTTTATCAAGGCAGTTATTTTCGTACCCTGTCTCGATCATATACAGTATCACGGCTTTTAAAAGCGACTTAGCCGAAGACGGCCAGATAGGATCGCTTTTGGGATTGTATGTAAGGGTCTGTATCATAGTGTCTAGATACTCCGTTATCTTAGACATATCAAGGTTGTTCTGTTTGCAGTATTTGTACTCGTTTATGGCAAAGGTAAGAGGGTTCCAGCGTGAGCTCCTTGCAGTATCTCTCAAATTCAAGATGAGTATATTGTAGCCGTTGCTCTCCGCTATGCTTGCCGTGTTTTCAAGTATTTCGCCCTTGGGGTCATTGATTATGAGGGACTGCTTGTCCTGTCCCGACATCATAAGCCGTGTAAGCTGCATAACGTGCGTTTGGGATTTACCCGAACCTGTGGTACCGATCGCGAGGGTGTGGTTGTTCTTGGGATCAATGTAAAACCTGTGGTTTATACACGCGAGCAGCGCTCCTGACTGTTCGGCATTTTCAATTTTCTTTTCAGAAACTACAATAAATTCCTTTTTCATCTCACGCTTTTTAGCCCAGCGATCGTTGCCCTCGATATCAAGATGATGAGTTATGTAGTTCTTATCTATTTTCAGTGTTATGAAAATACTAAAAATAGCGGAGAGAAAAAGCATATCGTCAATTTTAAGGCTTTTCGGCTTGCGGAAAAACATTTCCGTCCGAACAGAAAGACCT
>CAYNPW010000138.1:0-3048 GCA_964399215.1 uncultured Ruminococcus sp.
GAATTTGCGGCGTGTCGCCGCAGCCGCCTCGTTAGTATGTTTTGAGGGTAACATACTATTTGTGGCTCGGTAACGTTAGTTTGTCAGGACTATAAATCAGAATTTGCGGCGTGTCGCCGCAGCCGCCTCGTTAGTATGTTTTGAGGGTAACATATTATTTGTGGCTCGGTAACGTTAGTTTGTCAGGACTATAAATCATAATTTATTCTTACAGTAATAAACCATATTTACCTCATGACATCCAAGTTCATCTACTACGTCTGTCTCAACAAAGCCAATTTTCTCATAAATATGCTTTGCATGGCTATTACCATAAATATATGTGGTTGTTAGCACTTTGATGTCATAATGAACTTTCATATAGTTGATAAATTCTATTAGAGCCTTTGTTCCTTTGTGTTTATTCTGATGTCTTATGTCTATCGCATATTCCCATAAGAAATACTTCTGTTCTTCAAAGCGATTTACCAAAACAAATCCTATCAATTCTTGTTCGTCAAATATATCATAAGCCATAACAGTATCTGGATTATCTTTGATAATTGTCTTTATGGTTTCTTTTGTGGACAGCATCTCTTCCTGATCAGGTGCAAGAGTTATCTTCATCTCTTTTGAATCGGTAAATGTCATTCTGCCGGTCACATATCCTCTCTTCGATAAATTCTGAGTTATCCTCTTAACCTCTAACCTCTGACCTCTATCTTCTAATACAGACAGAGTACAGAAAGGACATTTTTCGGCTGACAGATGACTGTATGCCGCCATATATTAAGGCAGCAGCACACAAGGACTGCTGTTTAACTCACAGCAGGGCTTGAAAAATCTAAAATCTATCCTCTGACTTCTGACCTCTATCTTCTAATACAGACAGAGGATAGAAACAACGCTTCTATCCTCTGATCTCTTAATTTCTACCCTCTGTCAAAGGCTGAACATAATATTGTTGAGAATGGACTCCAGCATTTCCTGTCTGCCGCTGGAAAGTGAATCAGTGACCTCGCCCTTTTCAAGAGCATATTTTTCAAGGTCTGCCATTGTAGCCTTGCCGCTGATAATATCTGCGCCTATGCCCGTGTTCCAGGAAGCGTATCTGTCTGCAACGAACTTGTCGATCCTGCCGTCGTCGATAATTTTCTGAGCGATCCTCAGACCCAGAGCGAAGGTATCCATTCCCGCAATATAGCTGTGGAAGATATCTTCAGGTGTGTAAGAGCCTCTTCTTGCCTTGGAGTCGAAGTTAAGACCTCCGTTTGTAAAGCCGCCTGCCTTGAGTACTTCATACATACAAAGCGCAGCATCATAAACGTTTGTGGGGAACTGGTCGGTATCCCAGCCGAGAAGGGTGTCACCCTGATTTGCATCGATAGAGCCGAATACGCCGTTGTCCCTTGCAACTCTTAACTCGTGCTGGAAGGTGTGCATTGCAAGAGTTGCGTGGTTTGCCTCGATATTCATCTTGAAATCCTTGTCAAGACCGTACTTGCGGAGGAATCCGAGAACGGTGGCGGTGTCGAAATCATACTGGTGCTTTGTGGGCTCCTTGGGCTTAGGTTCAATGTAGAAATCGCCTGTGTAGCCGATTGAACGTGCATATTCAACAGTCATTTTCATAAGACGAGCCATATTATCCTGCTCAAGAGCCATATTGGTATTTAGAAGAGTTTCATAGCCCTCTCTGCCGCCCCAGAAAACGTAACCCTTTCCGCCGAGCTTTACGGTTGCCTCAACAGCCTTTTTGATCTGAGCGGCGGTGTATGCGAATACATCAGCGGAGGGAGAAGTGCCTGCGCCGTGCATATATCTGGGATGATCGAAGCACTTAGCCGTGCCCCAGAGGAGCTTTTTGCCTGTTTCAGCCTGCTTCTTTTCAAGATATGCAACTACCTTGTCAAGCTGTGCGTTTGTTTCGGCAAGAGAACCGTATTCGGGAGAAAGATCCCTGTCATGGAAGCAGTAGTAGTCAATAGAAAGCTTGTCCATGATCTCAAAAGCGGCGTCAACCTTTGCAACAGATCTTTTTTCTGTATCGGTTTCGCCCCATGTTTTGTCTGTTGTGCCGCAGCCGAACATATCGGTGCCGTCGCCGCCCATGGTATGCCACCATGAAAGAGCGAATTTAAGCTGCTCCTTCATGGGCTTTCCGCCGATGACCTCATCGGGGTTGTAGTATTTGAATGCAAGGGGATTAGCGCTGTTTTTGCCCTCGTATGGGATCTTGCCGATGCTGCTGAAAAATTCGCTCATTTCAGATTACCTCCGTATGTAAAATAAATTATCTGATACATTTTGCCGGACAATATGTCCGAACACTTTAAGTATATTTTACTATAGTAATCGGTTACTTGTCAAGTATTTTTTGTAAAAAACTTCAAAAATGGTGATATCAGAGTAACAATCTCCGTTTATACGGTTTTTATATTTGAGCCTTTATAATCATTATAATATAATAAAAATATCCCCGTATTTCCTGAATGTGAAATACGGGGAATAATTATTTGTCAAATTCCGGGTTGAATGCGTAGAAGTTTTTGGAGTTCAAATTATCTTGAGTTATGCGCAGTGCTTCGCCGAAACGCTGAAAATGAACTATTTCTCTTTGTCTTAAGAATTTAATTGGATCACGAACGTCAGGGTCATCCGCAAATCTTAGAATATTGTCGTAGGTAGTACGTGCTTTTTGTTCTGCTGCCATATCTTCATGCAAATCAGTTATTATATCTCCTTTTGACTGAAAATATGCGGCGGTAAATGGAACTCCGGCTGCGGATTGAGGATATATTCCGAGAGTATGGTCTACAAAATATGCGTCAAGCCCTCCTGCTTTGATCTGTTCTTCAGTCAAGCCCTTTGTAAGCTGATAAACTATGGCAGAAATCATTTCTACATGCGCAAGCTCTTCAGTTCCTATGTCAGTCATAATTCCTTTTACCTGAGCATATGGTGCGGTATATCGTTGACTGAGATATCTGAGAGATGCTGCCAGTTCTCCGTCAGGACCTCCAAACTGTAAAAAGAAATAATTAAGGCAATACCGAATAAAGATTGCGC
>CAYNPW010000139.1:0-2943 GCA_964399215.1 uncultured Ruminococcus sp.
TGTAGTCACCCCCTCTCTAAATTCAATTATAGTATAAATCAACAAAATGTCAAGTAAAAATCAGGAGATGTTAATAAAAATGAACCAAAACAATCAAACCCCCAGTATTAACTTAAAGTTTCTGATTTTATTGCTCGCTATAAACTCATTTGGTCGTGGATTTATACAGGTTTATCTCAAAAGCAATGACTTTCTTAGGGCAAAAATAATGATTATATGGCTCTTGTCTAAGCTGTTAGTCATTTTGATTAATGTACGCTATATAAGAAAACATGTACATAAGCTTACACACAATCAAGAAGTTTCAACCGGCTTTTGGGCAGTTTTCAGAAATACACACCTTGTCAGCTGTATTTGTACATTTGTAAGCTTTTTGCTGATGAAAATATGATGTAATAAAAATCATTTGTATTGACAATGTACACACAATGTGATATAATATACATAGATCAATACAAAGGAGCGATAAGTATGGAAAAGACCACATTAAATGTCAGAATTGACAAACACGACAAAGAAACAGCCAAAATCATTTTTGATAATCTCGGACTTGATATGTCAACCGCTATCAATATGTTTATCAAGCAGACTATCATTGCAAACGGACTGCCCTTTCAGCCTACGCTGAATTTTCCTCAGCGAATACGTATAAACTCACAAGAGGATCTTAACACAAAGCTTTTGGAGGGCGAACAGGATATCGCAGAGGGAAGAACTAAAAATGCAGAAGAATTTTTTGACGAAATGAGTAAAAAATATGGATTTAAAATATAAGGTTATCATATCAGAGTCGGCACAAAAGGACATTGACAGCATATTTGAGTATATTTATTTCACATTAAATGCTCCTAAAGCTGCCGATCGCATTTCGTCAAATATTGCTAGATCTATTTTAAATCTAAGAGCATTCCCGCAACAAGGTGTATTAACAGATAAAACATTGTCAGACAGTTCTCCATATCGCAAACTGATCGTGGAAAACTATATTGTTTACTACTTGTTATGCGAAGATGACAAAGTGATATATGTATCCCGTGTATTTGACGGAAGAACAGACTATCATATATAATAAAATATTGATTTTAAGACGCTTGATCAACAGGCGTCTTTTTTATTTAGAAAAAGGAGGTACGAAAAATGAAATCAACAGGAATAGTAAGAAAGATCGACGAGCTGGGACGAATAGTTATTCCAATGGAGTTAAGACGAACGCTTGACATTTCGCGCAGCGATCCGATCGAGTTCTGCACAGAGAATGACGAAATAATTTTGAGAAAATTTCAAGATCGCTGCGTTATCTGCGGAAACTCCAAAAACGTTACAGAGTTCAAGGGAAAAATGTTATGTAATGAGTGCAGAACAGACATTTACGCACAAAAATAAGATGGAGGTACAAGTCTATGAAGAACAGCAGTCCCATAAAAATGAGAATGAAAAACGGCGTGTATCAGATGCTGCTCAATTTTGGCGGAAAACGTTATTGGTGCAGTATAAGACATGACGGAGTTCGGCTGTATGTCGTAAGTCCCGAAAACGGCAAAGCAAAAAGCCTTAACAGGGAGCAGACGGAATATTTCAAAAGGTATGAAGCAAATATGAAGTATTCCTTTAAAATGCTAGGTGAATATATGGATTTTACATAAGGACGGTGATTAAATGTTTGAGAAGAACTATGCCTCGGGAAAAAGCTTTTTAAAGCTCAGTCAAGAAGAAATATCCGATATAAGAAATCAGGATATGGTTGAATTTCTGCGCAGTCAGGAAGGCTTTTCGTTTAAACGTGTAGGCTCATATGTAAAAGGAGTGGAGCATGACAGTCTGGTTATCAATCCGGATCACATTACATGGCATTGGTATTCCCGAGAACTGTATGGCAAGGGTGCCATAGACTGGATGGAAAAGGTACATGATCTTGATTTCAAGGAAGCCATACGATATTTAGCGGAAGGCATACCGCATATCTTAAATGAAGAACCAATCAAAAAGCCGCAGCTTCAGGAAAATGAGACTGCGGCTTTTGAATTGCCCACAAAGCTCAATGGAAGCTGTAAGCAACTATTTGCGTACCTTATAAAAACGCGGTGCTTACCACCGGATATTGTTACATATTGTGTTCAGCAGCATCACATATATCAGGATGAAAAAAACAGAGTCATATTCTGTGGCAGAGATAAAAGCGGAGAATGTAAATTTGCAGAGGCAAAGTTCACATATACTTATCAGAAATATTACCCTCAGAATATTGCCGGCAGCAATAAGCGGTACAGCTTTTTCATTCCAGCACAGCATGGCTGCGCAAATTATACTCCAGAAACAATATGTGTTTTTGAAGCTCCTATTGATCTGCTTTCCCACGGAGCGCTTATGCAAATGGTAGCAAAAAAGCAGCTTGAAAATATGGGCAGAGGAAACGAATACCGTAGTGACTGTTGGTTGTCTGTAAACAGAGTGTCATTATCGGGAGTGTCCGATCTGGCGTTAAGTCAGCGGCTTGAGGATAATCCGCAGATCAAAAATATCGTTTTATGTCTGGACAACGATGAAAAAGGACAGCAGGCTTGTCAGCGTATAATGGACAAGTACAAGGACAGATACAGGATCAGGATATCAAAGCCTCCCTGCGGGAAGGACTGGAACGATACTCTGAAAGCAACTGTAAAAAATCCCTTAAATGCGTCTAAGGGGAAATCAATGAATTTTCTAAAAAAATAAGTAAGTACAGGAGGGTCGTCTATGATAACTTCAGTTAAACTAACAAACGTTGTTTTATCTTTATCAGATGATGAGGAAATACAATCTCTGATAGATAATTCAGAGGATAGTCTAATTGGTGTTCTGACTGTCACTGAGCAGGAAATTTTCGCTATTGCTGAGTTTAAGCTGTATGAGAGCAAATTTTGTATTTATCGCCAGATCATAGGTACAGAAGATGATGAAGCTCAT
>CAYNPW010000140.1:0-2870 GCA_964399215.1 uncultured Ruminococcus sp.
TTTTATTCCTTGTTGGTGCCTTTCGCAGAAAGGTATGGTTATAAATGAAAATAACCGCTCCGAATATTTCAGATAGCATAACGACAGAATATGATATTATGGAATTAATAAAAAAAGCCCGTAAAAATGATAAACCTATCAGCGGTTTTAGATTTAAGGAACTTTGGCTCGAAAGTGAGGATCTATCCTATTTGTCATTTGAGAACGTCATATTTGAAAATTGCTGTATCAGCGACTGTGATCTGGAGAAAACTTCATTTACCGACTCTGTGTTTGAAAAATGTGATTTTTCAAACAACGATTTTAACAGTTCTTATTTTTGCCGCTGTGAGTTTAATTCAGGGAAGCTTGTCGGCAGTCAGTTCAGGGACGTTATAATAAAAGATATGTCTCTGAGAACAACATCTCTTGTATATGCGATAATGAGCGATTGCAGATTATCTTCAATTAAAATGGTGTCCTGCGATTTGTCTGATGCTGAGCTTATAAAGTGTTCGCTGAAAGCGTATTTTGTCAGCGCCTGCCGTTTTGCCGGAACAAGCTTTTTCGGTACTGCGTTAGGAGGGATAGACTTTTCAGACAGTATTTTGACAGGCATCAAGGTTTCTGAGGGATTCAGAGAGCTTAAAAATGCAGTAGTATCTGCAGAACAGGCAGCGGAGCTTGCTTTGCTCATTGGAATAAGAATCAAGTAGCATGTACGAAAACATCGTGTACCCAACCGAGTACACGATGTAATTATTTTCTGTCATTTTCAATGAGGAGTTTTATTGCGTTCACTGCGCACCTAATTCCTCTTGTGGAGTCGTCTGTGATAATGTCGTCAAGTCCGCGTTTTGAACGTTCAGCATTCCATAAAGCGGTAAGAACTGCCCCACAGCGGACGTGTCTTACAATGCCTACTGAGAATACTGAGGAACATTCCATTTCAGATGTCAGACAGCCGCATTTCAGATAGCTGTCCCAACGGGATTTAATGTTATCCGAAACAGCGGAACCGTCGGGCTCGACTTCTCCGTAAAAGCTGTCCTTTGAGTGTACAACGCCGACATGATAACGCCTGCCGTTTTCATCTGAGGAAAGCTCCCTTGCCGACTGCACAAGAGCGGAAACGACTTCAAAATCTGCGGCGGCAGGGTAGCCCTCGGGAAGATATTCGTACGAAGTGCCCTCGCTCCTGATCGCGGCGGAGGCTACTATCAGATCTCCGCCCCAGACCTTTAAATCAATTCCTCCGCTTGTGCCTATGCGGATAAAAGTATCTGCACCGCACTTGACAAGCTCCTCGACTGCAATAGCCGCAGAGGGTCCGCCTATGCCTGTGGAGCATACAGTGACCTTTTCGCCGCATAAACTGCCTGTGTACACGTTGTACTCTCTGTTCTGAGCAACCTGCTTTGCATTATCAAGATATGCGGCAATTTTAGGTACACGTCCCGGATCGCCGGGCAGTATAACGTACCGTCCCACTTCTTCGGGGGTAGTTTTTATGTGAAATTGTCTTTCGCCGTTCATAATTGTAGCCATTGATCCTGCTCCTTACTATAGTAATTTGGATTTTATGATCTTAAAAATTTGCTCCACTTTATACTCAGAACTAACAGAATAGATCCGATGATTCCTGTAATTGCGGCGGAAGTCGTGTAAGCTTTCCCTGAACCTGTCAGCCAGGCATTTTCAGGATTATCAGGCTCATAACATATATCTACCGCATTTCCGATTTCAACGTTCGCATCGGTTTTACTTTTAAAGCTGTAGATCTTTCCGTCTGTTTCAAATTCGCAGACGGGATAATAAGTATATGAAGTATGATGTGACGACTTATATTTACCGGTCGTTGAACGATGAGACTTAGTTGTAATATCGGTAACAATACCTGTTGTTGTTTCTGTACAGGCATTGTACCTGACATATCTGTAAATACTTATAGCTGTTGACGCAAAGAAAACTGCACTTATTATAAAAGGTATAAGTTTAATTATAATAAATAGACCACTTTTCTTTTTTTCGTTATGACTGTTCTGTGGGTTGGTATTAGAGTTATTGTAATTTTCATGTAACGCCGCATATTCAGCAGACATATCTTCGTTCAGATAAACTTTTTTATTCATAGTGTTCCCCCATATTTTTATTTTATAGTTATTTTTCCATTTTCATAGAAATATCAAACGCCTTTACAGAATGTGTCAATGCCCCAAGAGAGATGATGTCTACTCCCGTTTCTGCAATCCCCCTGATAGTTTCCGCGGTCACGTTGCCTGAAGCCTCCAGCAATGCTCTGCCGTCGGTGATCTTAACAGCCTCCGCCATATCTTCATTGGACATATTGTCAAGCATAATTATCTCAACGCCCAAGCTTAATGCCTCTTTCAGCTCGTCCAGATCTGCAACCTCGACTTCTATCTTTGTTGTGTGTCCCATTTTACTTCTGAGAGCGTTTACCGCGCCTGTCATACTTCCGTATGCGTCGAGATGAGTGTCTTTAAGCATTGCGCAGTCCGAAAGATTGTAGCGGTGATTTCTGCCTCCGCCTACTGTAACTGCATATTTCTGTAAAGCTCTAAGTCCCGGAAGCGTTTTTCTTGTGTCCGCAATGGATGCCTTAGTTCCTTTGACAAGATTAACGCACTTGTTGGTTGCAGTTGCAATTCCGGACATATGCTGAACCAGGTTAAGAGCGGTTCTTTCGCCTTTAAGCAAAGCTCTTGTCGAACCTGTGATTTTAGCAATAATATCGCCTTTTTTTACCATTTCTCCGTCATGGATAAATATCTCGATATGTACGTTTTCGTCCAGTAGCTTGAATACCCTCATAGCCACATCTATACCGCAGAGAACTCCCTCATCCTTGGAAACATACTTTGCTGTGG
>CAYNPW010000141.1:0-2732 GCA_964399215.1 uncultured Ruminococcus sp.
TCCGCCTTTGAACTGCTGTCATCTGAACTCTTTCCGCAGGAAACCGTTCCAAATACCGCACACAGAGCAAGAATTACAGCAATAATGCGTTTAGCTTTTTTCATAAAGGATATGCCTCCTTATTACTTATTTCTCTTTGAAACTACCAGAGCCGCCGCTGCAAGAGCAAGTCCGGCAAATGCAAACTCACCTGCGCCTGTGTCAGCGTTGGTATTGTCGGCAGGAGCCGCCGCTGATGAAGTACTTACAGTCTTAGTCGTCGTTCCGCTACCTGTCGAATTATTGGCGGAAGTATCCTTCTTTGAAGAACTGTCGTCCTTTGAGGAACTTTCGTCTTTCTTTGAACTGTCGTCACTTTTAGAGCTTTCATCATTATTTGAGTTATCATTATCTGCATTGGAGCTGTCCTCTCCTGCTGCCTCAATACCGAAATCAATAGTCATAGAAAGTGTACCGCCATTGAATGCGCCCGGAACTTCCCAGCCTGCTACCTCGGGACGTGCAGCCTTTTTAACCTCTCCTGTTTCCTCGTCTATCTCGTCGGTAGGTCTGATGTGGATTCTGAAACCGCCCTCGGGATCCTCCTCAGCCTGAGTAATTGAATTTATTTCGAGGAACTCTGTGACTGTGCCGTCCTCTGCCACGAACTGAGCGTCCGAAATTGTAATGTCAAACGGATAGTTATCAGGAAGATTGTTGATCATAACGCCCATATCTCCCAGAGTACCCTGTCCCGACATAGACTTATCGGCAATTACGGGGCTGATCTTGTATTCGATTACAATTTTTCCGTCATCGGAAATTCCGACCCATTCGCCTTGATTCCAGCTCCACTCCTGACTCATAAAGAAAGCCATACCGCCTATGCTGTAATAAGCGTCGTTCATTTCCGCATCCGTTTCAGAGGGATGTGCAACATCTCCAAGCTTAGTAGCAGAAGCACTAATCGCCATACATGATGCTGCAAGAGCAGCTGCTGTAAAACCTACAAACATCTTTTTGATTTTCATAAAAATCTCCTCCATTTAATTTATTGACAGCGTTCCATGCTGTCTTTCTGAATATAATTATAATTTGCAGAGAAGAAAATTTATATCAAAATTTTAATAAATATATAAATTTTGTATTCAATAATTACCGCAAAAAAACAGACCTTGTCAAATACGCAAAGGTCTGTTTTTCAAGGAAGTTATTATAAAAAATTTATAAGCTTATCAATTACCGGCTGAATATAATCGTCCGACAGACCGTAATCAACGCCTTTATAGCTCCAAGCGGCTCTGCCGATACCAAGCAATTCAAAGGCTGAGTTTATGTCCTTGTACCAATTAAGCGCAGATTCTGGAGAAGCAAGATTTATTACTCCGTATTCTCCGCAGTATAGATAAACATTACGTTCTTCACACAGCTTCACAGCATTTTTAAACCTGTTGATAAAATAATCATATGTAAATTTCTCAGTTTGGACCTCCATATAGTTCTGAATATGGGCAAATCCCAGAGCTGCGATTTTTTCACGGTAATCCGCCACGCTGTCAGGATAGGAAATGCGGAAATCCGAAGGCATATTGTCTACCCAGTAGGCTCCCTGATGAGTAAAAATAAACGGATCATAGCAATGGTATGTATAAACGATATTTTCATCATAAGGAATATCCAGATCTTTCAGTGCGTCAACAGAATTATTCCAGTAACTGCCTATTATGATTTTTATATCAGGAGAATATTTTCTGATAATTTTGACAGCTTTTTGGGATATTTCATTCCATTTTTCACTGTACTCGGGTTCAGTGACTTCATTAAGAAGTTCAAAGGCAAGCCGATCGCTGTATTTTGCATATCTTCTGGCAAATTCTTCCCACAGACTAAAAAATTTGCTCTGTAAATTTTCGCTGTCAAAAAAACCGCTTTCCTGCTGAGACTTATCGAAGAAAAATCCGCAGGTCTTATGCAGGTCTAAGATCATATTCAGTCTGTACTTTTCACACCAGTTCAGAGCCTTGTCAACATATTCAAATCCGAAATCTACTATACTGCCGTTTTCGTCTTGAAAAATATTATAGTCAACAGGAATGCGCACATGGTCAATATTCCAGCTTTTAAGAATTTTAAAGTCTTTTTCTGTGATGAAGCTGTTGAGATGCTCATTACTGTAATTGCACTGTGAAAGCCAGCCTCCGATATTAACGCCTTTCATATATCCAATAAATTTTTTCATGATTGACACCGCCTTATGTTATTTAATATATATAATATTATAAATATAAGAAAATTTATATCATATTTAAAATATAAATAGCAAATTTATAAGTATATCTGCAATCTTATGCCACATGCAGAGTGTTCTCGACAGTGTTTTTCAAATTCCATAAAGAAAGCTTATACATGACTTTCAAAATAGTTCACAATACTTCCTACTGTATGCACCTAAATTAAAGAGTACCGCTGAAATGCTCGATGAAATTCTGGACATTATACTTCTTTATCCATTTATGCAGCGTGGAACTGCTCATTCCATTTCCTTACATATCTGGGTACTGCTTTTTCCTGAATTATACAGGCTGACTATGCTTTGCTTGAATTCCTCATTATATTTGGTGTTTTCCATGCTTTTCTCTCCTTTTTTATTATTATACATCTTTCGAGTTTTTTGTGTCAAGGGTTATTGACAATTTCAATCGTAGAATCAAGGCTCGCCGTGGGCATAAGAAAGCGATTATTGCTATATGCCG